>CAYQPZ010000001.1:0-51654 GCA_964419505.1 uncultured Candidatus Nitrosopelagicus sp.
GACTTGCAAATATGATAGTTACAAACAGATGTGATCTTACTTGTTGGTATTGTTTTTTCTATGTTAAGAAAGGTCTTGAAGGTGCATACATGTATGAACCAAGTCATGACCAAGTACGTGCAATGATGAAAACACTAAGAGCAGAAAGACCAATACCAGGAAATTCTATGCAGATTACTGGTGGTGAACCAATGTTAAGAGAGGACATTACAGATCTTATCAAAATAATGAAAGAAGAAGGAGTTGATCATATACAGATGAATACAAATGGAATTCGACATGCAATGGATCCAGAAGCAGGACGTGACGTAAGAATGGCTGGTTGCAATAATCTTTATCTAAGTTTTGATGGTGTCACTGCAAGAACAAACCCAAAGAATCACTGGGAAATTCCTTATGCATTAGATACATGTAGAAAAACTGGTACTACTGTAGTTTTTGTTCCAACCGTAATCAAATCAATTAACGATCATGAATTAGGTGGTATTATCAGATATGCACAAAAGAACATGGATATAGTTCATGCAGTAAACTTCCAACCAGTATCACTTACTGGAAGAATGGGCAAAACTGAACGTCTCAAATACAGAATTACTGTCCCAGATTGTATACAAAGAATTGAAGAACAAACAGATGGTCAAGTCACTGCTGATGATTGGTACCCAGTACCAAGTTGTATGCCACTAACCAACGTTATTGAAGCATTTTCTAGTAAACCAAAATACGAATTATCAATTCACTTTGCATGCGGAGCAGGAACATATGTTTTTGAGGATGCAGATACAAAGAAATTTGTTCCAATGACGCGCTTCTGTGATCTTCAGGGCATGCTTGAATTGTTTGAAGACAAGTCAGAGCAGATTCACTCTGGAGCAAACAAGTACTTTACAATGCTTGAGGTAGTTAGAAAACTCAAAGGTTTTGTTGATAAAGACAAACAGCCAGCAGGTTTGGATCTGGCAAAGATGTTTAGCAGCATATTGATGAAAAGATCATTTGACGCTGTGGGTGGATTCCATGTAAAGGGCTTATTCTTAGGCATGATGCACTTCCAAGACAAATACAATGAGGATTTAGAACGACTACAGAGATGTGATATCCACTATGTCACTCCTGATCTCAGAATTGTTCCATTTTGTGCATTTAATGTAATTCCAGAATGGTATAGGGACAGAATTCAGAAGAAATATTCAATTACAGTAGAAGAGTGGGAGCAAAGAGAAGGAGTAAAACTCGAAGACGGCCTTTACAGAGGTCTTATGAGAAGAGGTGCAGGTGATGAACTTGCAGCAGGTTGTGCAAAAAGCGAGATGTTTCATCAAGCAGCACAAGCAACAATGTAAATAGTTTTTTAAAAATTCTGATAGTAACTTAATTAATTATTTTGTTTACATGTTCACAGATAATTAAGATCTGTTCATCAGTCAACGATGGATATGATGGTAAAGACATTATCTCCTTAGAAAATTTTTCACTCTTGGGTAATTTGTAACCATATTCCTGATAGATAGGTTGTAAGTGAATTGGTGTATCGTAATATATTGCAGAACCAATATCATTATCTGTTAACTCTTGACGTATCTGATCTCTCTTTTCATGTTTTATTACAATTTGATGATATACTGATTTTCCATTTTCATTTTCTGGTAAAATACAATCATTAGCCAGATTTTTTCTATAAATTGAGACAATCTCTCTTCTCCTAGTATTTTTTTTATCAAGATGATTCAATTGGATTCTCCCAATTGCTGCATTAACTGTGTTTAACCTCATCGTAAATCCTAATTTATCAAATTCAGTCTTTGTTTTTCTGCCGTTATCTCGCATTGATTTTATTTTCAGTGCTATTTCCTCATTATCTGTAGTAGCCATACCACCATCACCAGCCACAGTCATGTTTTTAGTTGGATAAAACGAAAAACAACCTACATCACCAAGACCACCAACTTTTTTGCCATTGTACGTTGCCCCATGAGCTTGACACGCATCTTCTACAATCAGACTGTTTTCATTTTCAGCAAATTCCTTCACAGAGTCAAAATCACATGGGTTTCCATAAATGTGAACGGGGATAATTGCATCTGCAGTTTGTGTAACACTACTAATATCAATTCCACCATCCCTCAAATCAATATCTGCTAGAATCGGTTTTGCATTTGCCATCCTAATGCAATTTGCTGAGGCAATAAACGAATTTGTTGGTGTTATGACCTTTGAATCATCTGAAATTCCAAGTGCCATTAGTGAAATTTGTAATGCAGCATTACCTGAGCTCACTGAGACTGCATATTTTGTTCCTATATACTCAGCAAACTCTTCTTCAAACTTTGAGACGCTTTCACCACCAACGAATGATTCATTTCGTAATGCATGAATAGCAGCCTCCTCCATTTCAGCAGTAAATTCTTGAACAAAAAACGGTATTTTCATATTTTTTACCTATGAACCTAGTTTATTATTATTAGTATTCAATAATTCCATTAAACTATGTGTAATCTAACAGTGTAAGTAGTTCTAAGGTTTTTTACCATTAACACTAATCCCACTTTCAATTTCATTAAAATGAACAATTCGTATCTTTGAATCTTTAAACCATTTTTTCACTTCTTTTGGATTATGTCTGTATGCATATTCAGGGAAATACCAATCAAAATTTGTTGCAACACTCTGTTCAAAAGGAACATCTTTTGACCACCAACATTTCAGAAAATTCCAATAGATGAATCTCTGCACATCATAAGTACCTGCTTTAATCTGAAGCAGTGGGATATCCTTAGGGACTGTGATCGTTTTTTTAATTTTTGACAGGTTCTTTCCTAATAATGCCATATCTCTGGAGAATTCAATACATTGTTTTTCAGTCATTTTTACAGTAGATTTTCGTATAAAATTATCTGCAAATTCACGCATTGGTCCTTTAATTTTGTAAACATAAATTGAAATCATACCTTTTTTTGCCAGAAGTTTTGTAAGCGCCTTAAACGAACTCTCTGTATTTTTTGTGTGGTGCAAAACCTGATCTGAACAAATGAAATCAAAGAAACCTTTCTTAAATGGAAGTCTTTGAATATCCGCTTGTAAAAAATGAATATTTGGTATTTTACCATATTTCTTGTTTGCAAATATTATACTTTCACTTGCATCAATAGCAAATACATCAGCTTTTTGATTTGATGAGAATAATTTTGCACTGTTACCAACACCAGTTCCTGCGTCCAAAATCCTTGTACGTGTTTTTAGAAATTTATTAAGATTAGAAATTGTATTCCAACCAAATCTTTCTAAAAACCATTTCTTCTGACCATCAACCCATTTCTTGTTATGGTATGTTTTGTTGTAATTTTTCCATTTTGATGAAAACGAGTTTTCAGTTTTTACAAAGGTTTTGGATTTATCTATAACCAGCCTAGGGATGCCCTCCTTTATTGGGAATTTGTGATTCTTTTCACAAATCAAATTACCTTCTAAAATTTCATTTGATTTAGTTTTACTAGATTTTACAGAAAACCTTTTGCTGCATATTGGACAAATTAGATACTGTGTTAGAGATTCTTTCAATTATATCCAAATAATAATTTCGGGGAATAAAAATCTGCAAGTAAAAAATTTGGCATATAATCAAAATCAGTCATATGCTAAGAACTGTATCTTCTTTCATTTCTTTTGTGATGAAAATTCTATACCAGACTTCAAATGCAAGTAATCCTAAGAATTTGTTGATAATTCTAACATCATGATTTTTCTCTAGTTTCCCAAAATTATCTCTAATCCAATCTTTATTGATCCATTTGTCTTCTACAATTCTTGCGTTTTCTAGATAGTAATTACATAATTTTTTACCATGTGATTTCCAGAGATTTGTTGTATCTACTGAAAACCCCTGTTTTTTGCGTGTGATAAAACTAGGCTCAATGTATTTTGCCAAGATCTTTCTTAGTGGTAATTTACCAACATTTTCCTTTTTGCTATATTTTAGTGAATTATCCAGATGAGTAGAGTATTTTATTAATTCTTTAGAAAGTAATGGTGTCACAGCTTTCATCTTAAAATATTGATGAAAAGCAGAATTCAAAGGAATCCAATTATAAAGTAATTTTCCATTAATATCTGCCAAAAATACTTGATCAAGTGGTGTTAAACTGTTATCAAAGTAAGGAATAAGTTTTGAAAAAATTTCATTCCAAGAAAAACCAGTTTTTATTCCAAACAGATTTTCTTGATCTAAAACCCAATCTCTTTCATGGCATTCTAAATATAATTTTGTTTTTTCAAGTGGGTTCATATTAGATTTATAATTTAACAGAAATTTTTCATAACGAAATGTATAGCCTCCAAATAATTCATCACCACCATCTCCAGATACTAGGTGACTTGAAAATTGTTTTGCAGTTTTTACTATATGATACCAATGAGTATCCCAAAAAGGCATTTTAATAATGCTAATTGCCTTTGGTAACTGTTCTAGAAAATTTTCAATTGGCACAATATGATGATTTGCACTGACTTTATTTGCTACAGTTGTCGCAATTTGTGTCTCATCTATACTATCAGCAAATTTGACTGATATTGCTTCAATTTCAATATTTGGTAATGCCTTTCTAAGAAGCGCTATTAAGAGTACAGAGTCAACTCCACCGCTTAGTGCAACGGAGATTTTTTTCACACTAACTTCATTTTTTATTGTATTTAGAATTAAATTTTCAATATGTGATAAATGATCTGGATTATCTTTAGGCTGAAAATCACTAGCGGAAAACTTTATGCCACTTGTTTCTAGTGATGGATGGTATCTAAGACTAAGAATTTCCTTAATCATTATTGAAAAATTATTTGAATTTTCTTGTGTCATTCCTCTAAACATTGTTTCAATGTTGTGTTTTTATACAATTCGTAGCTTGATTAATGGTTAAGATTTAAAGAGATGAGTTAGTCAAGAAATTAGTGAAATTTGTAGTTACAGGCGGAGCAGGATTCATAGGAAGTTATATTGTAAAACATCTGCTTAAGCAGGGACATCAGGTCACAGTCATTGATAATTTCTGGCGAGGAAGATTAGAGAATCTTACCGGTCATGAAGAACAGATTGATTTACAAAAATTAGACATTCTTGATTTTAATTCTTTAAAAAATATAATCAGTAAATGTGATGGGATATTTCATCAGGCTGCACTTACTTCCGTGCCAGAATCATTCATTCAAAAGGAACGATATCATGACGTGAATGTAGTTGGTACCGAAAATATCTTCAAACTAGCAAAAGAATTCACAGTAAAAGTTGTGTATGCAAGTAGTTCTAGTGTATACGGTAATACGGCATCAATTCCTATAAAGGAAAATTTTGAAAGAAAACCTATCAATCCATATGGTGTAACAAAATTAGATGATGAAAAACTAGCCGAAAAATATCATGATTTAGGAGTGTCGATTATAGGATTAAGATACTTCAACGTTTATGGAATCGGTCAAACAAATGATTATGCTGGTGTAATAACAAAGTTTCATAATAAGATCCAGGCAGATAATTCTCCACTAATTCTTGGTGATGGTTCACAAGTACGTGATTTTGTTTCAGTAAACGACATTGCAAAGGCCAATCTATTAGCCATGCAAAGTGTCACAGATTTTTCATTTCTAAATATCGGTACTGGCATTCCGACATCAATTAAAGAATTAGCAAATTTAATGGTTAATCTTTCTGGAAAATCACTGGAGATTAAATTTGATAAATTACCTGAAGGTGATATAAAAGAGAGTCAAGCAGATGTCAGCCTTGCCAAAAAAATGATTAATTGGTCATATGAAACTACTCTAGAGGATGGATTAGAAAATTTCTTTTTTTCGTGAAATGATTTGCTTACGACCTTACCAGATCTTCATAAAATTTTACATACTTAGGAAGTAAAACCTCCCATGTCAAATTTTCTGTCACAAACTCATATCCTGCCTGGGCAATATTCTTAGCTTTTTCCTTATTTTCAAGTAATTCATTTACTGAGTTTACTAATTGAATAGGATCATTTAGATCTACAAGTAGACCATTCTTTTCATGCTCAATTAATTCTGGAATACCACCAACTTTTGTAGCAACTACAGGGATGTTTAGAAAAAATGCCTCTTTGATGACTTGAGGAATACTTTCCATTCTTGATGGGACTACAAGTACACTTGATGCCTTAAGCTCAGCCATAGTTTCTTTCCAATCTAAATCGGTACAATAGATAACATTCCCATTAATCTTTAATTCCAAATCTCTAAGAATATCTATTCCTTTTTCGTGACTATCTCTACCAATATAGATAACTTGCTTTTCTTTTTTGGAAACATCAGGAAGATCATTGAATTTTGTGACATCTAACGGTGCATACAAAAACTCAAAATTAGCTCCTAATTTTTTTTTATATGCTTCACTAACTGCTTTTGAATCTGTTGTTAATTTATCTGCCCACTTCAAGACTTTTGATTCAGTGACACTTGCAGCCTTTGTTGTGGTATCGGAATGCAATGAGTCGACCTGCTCTGAATATATTCCATGTACGGACAGAACTTTTTTCTTGGCTTTTGTATATTTCATTGCAAAAGCAGAAGGAATGTTAAATGCATGAACTACATCATAGTTACCCCCACCAATTATAGCTTTGAGTGAACTAAGAACAGCAAAACTAGGATTTCTGAGTTTATCTATGGGTATATGTGATGTATGCATTAATTTTATATCAAAACCATACTCTCGTAATTTTTCCGCAACTCTAGCAGCATGACCGCCAATTCCACCTGTATATTTTGGAGCAATAAAAAGAATCTTCATTTTTGATATTGATTATTTCATAATACATCCTTTAATGAATTTAGTAGTAGTTATTCTATACTCATAATAGTATCACCTGTAAACAAAAATTGAATTATATGAAAACCATGATAGTTTTGGGAACAAGACCTGAAATAATCAAACTTGCCCCAATTATCAAGAGATTAGGTACCAAGAAATGCTCTGTTATTTTTACAGGTCAGCACTATGATTATCAAATGGGAATGCAGTTTATTCATCAATTAGAACTACCAAAACCAAATTATTCATTAAAAATCTCTAAATCAAATCCTCAACTGCAAATTAGTGAAATTATAGCAAAATTATCAAAAATTCTATCAAAGGAAAAACCTGACACTGTAATGGTACAGGGTGATACTAACACAGTTTTAGCCGCAGGTATTTGTTCCCTAAAATCAAACATACCAATTAGTCATGTAGAGGCTGGATTACGTAGTAATGATTGGAGAATGCCAGAAGAGCATAACAGAATTGCAATTGATCATTTATCCGAATTACTATTTGCTCCTACACAAAATTCAAAAATCAATCTTATCTCTGAAAAAGTTCATGGTCAAATTCATGTCACTGGTAATACAATCATTGACGCAATTAATACATACTCTAAAATTTCAAAAAAGAAATCTCAAATTTCTGTAGAAATGGATAATTTTGTTTTATTGACATTACATAGATCAGAAAATGTAGATAATAAAAAAATACTAACTTCAATTGTTAAAGGACTTATTGATTCTAACGAAGACATTATTTTTCCAGTACATCCTCGTACTAGAAAGCGTTTAGTTGAATTTAATCTATACAATAAATTATTACGATCAAAAAATACACTCTTACTAAACTCTCTTGGATATTTTGATATGCTTGAACTTATGAAGCAATGTGAATTTATTGTCACTGATTCTGGTGGAATTCAAGAAGAAGCAACATCACCTCTAATTAGAAAAAAAGTGTTGGTAGTAAGAAAAACTACTGATAGACCAGAGGCAATAGAATCAGGGATGGCGGAGCTTATAGGATTAAATGAAAAAACTATTTCTAAATCTATTAAAAAAACTATGAAAGATCCTAGAATTTCGTCAAGAAAGACACCTTATGGAAAAGGAGATGCAAGCAAAAAAATACTAAAAATTTTACAAAAACACTTTTAATTTTTCTCTACTATTTCCAGAATATTTTTAATTATATTATCCCAAGAAAATTTTTCAACCATCAGGCGTGATTGACTCCCCATTTGGTTAATTTTTTCAGATTCATTTAGTAACGAACTAATTTTTCCAGCCAAATCTTCTGCACCATCAATAAAATATCCATTTTTTTCATTTACTAAAACATCATTTGGTAATGTTCCTTTCTGGGCAATTATAGGTAGTGATGTCGCCATGTACTCTAAGACTTTTATGGGTAGCGCTCTTGAAGTGACGTCTGTTAATCTTAAAGGTCCAATTCCAATTGCTGCATCTGAAATATTTTCAGGAATTTTTTCTCTTTCAATCCATCCTTTGAATTCTACAGAATTTTCTAATTTTTTTACCAAAACAATGTCTTTTAATTTTTCCAATTCACTTCCACTACCTAACAAAATAAATTTTGCGTCAGGGATCTTTTTAATTATTTTTGGTATTGCGTCAAGCAATACATCTAAACCTCTGTGGTGATACATAGCACCTACAAAAACAACTTTTTTAGGATTTTTTTGTGATGAGGCATTAAATAATGAAAGATCTACACCATTTGGTATTATTGCAATTTTTTCTGGCAATACACCATATTCATTAATTATTATTTCAGAAGTATCATTATTTGATACTAATACTTTTGTGGCAGTTCGGAGTGTTTTACTGTTAATAATTTTTTCAATTTTGCGTTGTAGAGATTTAATCCCAGTTGATCTTTCGTATATTGCATCATCTATTTTTACAATTGAGGGAATCTGTAATTCCTTTGCAGTTTCTACGGCGGCTTTAGGAACTAGATGAAATGGATGGAAAATTGTAAAAACAAAATCAAATTTTTCTTGTTTTCCAATTTCTATTGCTTGTTTTTTCATATTTGCTTGACATCGTCTAGCAGCAACCTTGATTCTGGATTTTGATGGTGTTTCTGTTCGTATTACTCTGATTTTTGAATCAATTTTTGGATCATATTGTTCACCGTTCCATTCAATATCTGGAGTAATAACTGTGACATCATTTCCTGATTCCACAAATTTGTTTATAATATCTGTAATCACAACAACGCCCCCTCCACTTATTGGTGGAAAATGAAATACCATTACTAGAATTCTCACTATCTTTATGCTTTTTAAGCAACAAAAAAAGCATTACCTAACATTGCAATCACCTTATGAATTAACAAAAAACTGGCTAATCAATTCAGGGATTTTTGTATCTGATGTGTCAGATCCAAATTATGGGGGGGTTCATTCATTTTTTGATGAGAAAAAAAAGGAATTTTCTTTTTTGTATCCAGAAATTACAGGATATTTTATCAGTACAATGCGATTTTTGTATGAACATGAAAAAAATGAGAAATTTATAGAATTAGCAAAAGCATCAAGCAATTGGATTATTAGATTATATGAAAAATATGGAGGAATAATTCAAGGTATTTCCACTCAAGGCCTACCTCAAAAACTCATTTATTCATTTGATACTGGTGTTTGTACTAAAGGTCTGTTAGATTGTTTTGCCATTACAAAAGAGGAGAAATTTCTCGAGTATGCTAAAAAATTAAATCAATGGATTTTAGATGAAACTATACAAAGTAGTGGTTTGGTAAATCCTGTAAAGAATTTAGAAACAAATGAATTTGAAGAGGATTCTCAAGTTTGGTATAAAAGATCTGGATGTTTACATATAAAATTAACAATACCATTATTGCACCTTTATAGAATTACTAATGATGAAATCCTACTTACTACTGCAAAGAATATAGCAAACTCCATCAGTAAATATCAGAATCCTGACGGTAGTATTTTACTACATAAAGATAATAAAATCATTAATTTACACACTTTGTTTTATGCCTTGGAAGGGTTAATTTATGCCTACAATGTCACAGGTGATGAAAATTATCTTTCTTGCTGTAAAAACGCTATTAGTTGGTGTGAAAAAAAGATAGAAGATGATGGTAGTATTGATTTATGGTTTAATTCAAAGCATCATTCAAAGTCAAGCTATCCAATAGCACAATTGATCAGACTAAAAGTCATTTTAGCTAAACTCGATGGAGTAAATCTAGATGAAAATACACAAAAATTAAAATCATTTTTGTTATCATTGCAAGCACAGAGTACTGATCAAAAAGTAAATGGTGGATTCTATGAGGAGTTTAGTAAATCAACTTTTGGATGGAAAAAAACACTAAAAGTAAATTCGTGGGCATCTATGTTTTCGTTACAAGCACAATATTGGTTAAACAATTTTTCAAATATTGAACTAAAAGAAGAATGTGAACTTCTTTTTTGAACTGACTTAACTGCCTAAGAAATCTAAGTAAGAATTTGACTGGGAATTTTTTGATAATTTACTTTGGCAGTCGTATACAAATGGAATTAGTGATTTCTCATAGATCTCTTTAACTCGTTGTTCTACTTCGTTATGATGCTGTACTATACACAAACAATCAATATTTTTGACTGAATCATCATCCAGATCTGTTAAAATTTTAAAATTTAACTCTGTTATGTGATTCTCAATTAAATATTTCTCACTAAATTTAGTATTAAAGAAAGGATCAAAACCATATACCATAAAACCTCTTGACTTCATTTCTTGGATTATTTTGAAACTAGGCGAGTCTCTCATATCTTCTACATTGGCTTTGTATGACAAGCCACATACTAGAATAGTTTTTTGTAATTTTAATTCCTCAAGTTTATTTTCAATCGCGTCACAGATGTATTTTGGCATATGATCATTAATTTCAATTGCATGTTCTATTGAATCAAATCGTGATTCTAGTTTTCTTGCAGATTCTAATAGAAATCGTGGATCCTTAGGTATACAATGTCCACCAGCCCCTGCACCAGGATAGTGAGGCATGAATCCGAATGGTTTTGTAGCAGCTGCATTAATTACTTCTTTTACATTAATTCCTAATTTATCACAAAGAATTGCCAATTCATTGACCAAAGAAATATTCACTAATCTAAAAGCATTTTCAAATGATTTTACAACTTCAGCTATTTTTGGTGAGTCAACACGGATTAAATTTCCACCATTCACATTATCATAAATTATTTTTGATATAGAAAATGTAATGTCATCTGAACAATAAATCACTCTAGGTATATTCTCTATTCCCCATTCTTTATTACTAGGATCTACTCTTTCTGGACAAAAAGATAAACCAAAATTTTTGCCCAACGTGAATCCCCCATCCTTGATAATTTCTGACATTTTGTCAGTGGTACCAACTTCTATACTACTCTCTAAAATCAAAACATCACATTCTTTTGAAGACTCCAAAAAATTTTCAATTGCTGCTTTAACAAAAATATCAGAATTAGTATTTTTGTTAGGAATTGGAGTTGGAACACAAACTATACCTATTTTAGGATTTTCTGACTGTATGGACTTGTTAGATAGCTTCAAACTTCCATTGTTTCTGCATTCCAAAAACTCCTTTTCTAGATATAACTCAGAGTCCAAAAGAATATTCTTTTCTAGTCTTTGAATTCTTTCTTGATTGATATCTATTCCTGTGACATTTATTTTTTTACTTGCAAGACGAACAGCCAATGGAAATCCAACATAACCAAGACCAATAATCTCTACAGAAAATAAATTTGACTTAATTTTTTCTAATGTATCTTTTAGTGACATAAACTACTTTATTGTCTTAATTTGGAACTATTTGTATATTAGGAGACAATTATCTTTTAATTTTTAATCGAAACCAATTCTGTATAAATTTCTGCTTCCCTTTTCTCAATTTTTTCTTTATCGAATTCCAACGCCTTTATTTTCGCTTTATCTGCAAATTTTTTACGTAATAATTCGTCAGTAAGTAATTCATTGATCGATCCTGCAAACGAATCAGGATTGGGTTCTGTAAAAACTACATTTCCTTCTAATCCCTCAGAAAAGTTTTCTTTTGATGGCGGAATTACAATAGCTAATCCAGCTGCCATTGCCTCCATAACTGGCATAGGAATTCCTTCAATCTCAGGATTGTATGCAAGTGCAAAGATATCTGCTGATTTATAATAATTTTGTATTTCATTATGTGGAACTGATTTTTTTATAATTACTTTATCATCCAAGTCACTATTTTTAATTAACTTCTCAAGTTCATCATATAACAATCCATTACCTATGATCATTAAATTAGCATTAACATTTTTCATAGATTGGATTGTGCACTCATGATTTTTTACAGGAATTAAAGCGCCAACTGATATGATCAGTGGTATCTGTAAATATTCTAGCGGTATCGCATTTGCAAATTTTTCACAGTCAACCTTGTTATGAAGAATCTCTGGTTTATTGTTGCAGTGCTTTAAGACGTATGGTTCTATAATCTTGTATATTATAGTAATTTTATCTGCAGATTCTAGAACAAATGGTTCAATGAATTTTTCTGTATACTTTAACGCCAAATATTTTTTGAAATTAGTTTTTTTCAGAATTCTTCGATTACTATCGTATTGTGTATGTAAAGATAGAAGAAAAGGAATTTTCAATTCTTTTGCGCATTTTGCCGCTAGCCAACCTTCTATGAATGGATTATATGCTCTAATCACATCTGGTTGAATTTCTTTTACTATTGCAATTACATCTTCTAGGTGATTGTTTCTATTTTTTATATTGATTTTCCCTACTGAATGAATTACGATCTTAGCTTTTCCCCCGATTACTTGGATTTTTGAGGATTCTATATCTTGGTCAATTAAAGTAATAAAATGGATTTCACTGAAGACATTTTGAGGATTATAATATCTCTCTTTAATCTCTCCTTTATCATAATATGCCTGAATCGGATCATTTGGAAAAATACATAATTTCATTACTTGCCACTTTTATTGAAATAACATAGTATACTTAATAGAATTTCTGTCTACATAATTTCTTTTTTATTCATCAAGTATAGAATTACTTATTATACAAAATAATATGATGAAAAATTATGTTTCGGAAAATTGCAAAAAAGATACTAACAAGGTCTCCTAAGGCATATACTGCTATTCATACTAGTAATTTCGAACGTACACATAAACAAGATTTTTCAAAATTAGGTGACAAAGAAAAAGAAGCATTGTTAGAAATCCAAAAAAATGGATATGCTGTAATACCAAATTTCTTTGATAAAGAAATCTGTGAGGCATGCATTAGAGACATGGATGTAATGTATGATACCAAAAAAGAGTTTGTTCATAATACAGAGTATGCTGATTCTAGAATTTTTGGAGCTGAAGACCTTTCTGAAAATATTAGAAAATTTGCAGATGATTCATTTTTGCACAAAATAGCTAATGCATATAATGCAGTTCCAACAAGTAATGGCTTTACATTAGCTGGAAGGATTAAAGCAACAGGACATGAATTTGGTTCTGGTGGTTCATGGCATCGAGATAGTTATTTTCGTCAATTCAAATCTCTTCTTTATCTAACAGATGTAAATGTAGAAAATGGACCATTTCAAGTAATTCATAGATCACATAGATCAAAACAAATTTCAATCGATTCAAAAAATGCAAATTTAGAATCAATGCAGTGTTCATTTAATCAAAACATTGTTGAAAAAATTTTGAATGAAAATCCTGATAGATTAAAGACATTAACTGGTAATGCGGGAACACTAGTATTAGTTGATACATCAATAATACACAGGGGACTTCCTCTAGAAGAGGGTGTCAGATACGCATTAACAAATTATTTCTTTGAAAACACACAGATAAATTCTCATCTTGTGGAACACTTTGCACCTATAGTTTCACCAGATAAAGTACTAAAAATGGGACAAAATAATTAGTGTTTTAGACTTTTTTGTAAATTAGTCTATCAATTTACTCTTATACTTTTTTTGAACATAGTTTTTAGAATCCTAACATGAGTTTACATGTAAAAATTTCTTCAGAAATTAATGAGAATGAATGGAATGAAGAGTTATCCAAGAATACTGGCTCGACCGTATATCAAACGTATAATTGGCAAAAACTTTATCGTGAAGTATTTGGTTCAAAACCAGTATTCATTACTATAACTAATAATTCTGGAATTGTGGTTGGACAACTTGCATGTTTAATTCATGAAAAAATGGAGGTGACTGATACAAATCCTCTATCTAAAAAGATTGGAAATTTACTTGGATTAGGTACTTCATTGTGGTGGTATCACGGACCTATTATTCATGATAAGGATAAAAGCGATGAAATACTTGAAATCATTTTATCCTCAGTTGATAAAATTGCTCAAGATAATAATGTCATAAACATAAGAGGTATTTCTTCACCCCTAACAGATCAACTTCCTACTAAAACTTTTGAAGAATTTGGATATAATGCTGAATCAAGATTAACCTTCATAGTTGATTTAAATCAAACCACTGATGATTTGTATAATTCTTTGAAAAAAGATCCAAGATATTATATACGAAAATCAGAGAATCAGGGTTTTGATTTTGAGATTGCTAATGATATGGAAGGTTTGGAAAAATTTCAAGATTTAAAAATTGCGGCAAAAAAAGATGGTGGAAAAAAATATGTTAGAAATCCTAAATTTTACAAAAAACATTGGGAGATAATGCAAAATAATGGATATGAAGAATGGTTGCTAGCAAGACATAATGGTAAAATCAGGGGTACAATTCTTACATTATTTTTTAATGGAAATGTAATACAACACGCATTAGCTAATTCTCCTGAAAAAGAACTTGTAGGAACTTTTCTAACATGGAACACCATTAAATGGGCACAAAAAATGAAATATAGTACATTTGATTTTGCTGGAGTGGATCCATTTCCTAAAACAGAAAAAGAAAAAGGAATCTATTTTTATGCTGCTAAATTTGGTGGTAAAAAGATTGATTTTTTTTCATATACAAAAATTATTGATCGAAAGAAGTACTATCTAACTTCAGGTATTAAGAATCCTAGAAAAATAATCTCTAAATATCATAATTATAAATCAAAAAAACTAGAAAGGATGTCTGACAAATGACTTCATCTGTTAAAAAAGGAAAGAAATTATACAGTGAAAAAGGACTTTCTGGGTTATTTCAAGCTGCAATATTCAAATTTTTAGCAAATTCTTTTGGCATTCCATCTCGAAAAATTGCCGTCTTTAATGGCATTGCTGTTAGAGGTGCAAGCATATCCTCTAAAATAGATATTTTTCCAGAACACGAGGCTGAATTAATATCTGCAATTCGAGATTATGTTAAACACGGTGAAAGAGTTCTTGTAATTGGAGGAGGAAGTGGAGCATCCACAGTTGCTGTTGCACATCAAGTAGGTATTGCAGGTAGTGTTGTTAGTTATGAGGCGAACAAAAATTCTTTTGCTCGAACAAGAGAAACAATTAATCTCAACAAAGTAGATGATCGTGTTGAAGTTTATCATACAATAATAGAGAAACCCGTTCATTTATTGGGAGAAATAGGAAATCCGACAACTCTTGCAGCAAAGGAACTTCCTGATTGTGATGCATTAGTTATGGATTGTGAAGGTGCAGAACTACCTATTTTAGAAAATATCAAAGTTAGACCAAGATTAATTATTGTTGAAGCTCATCCATCATTAAATTCACCTAAAGAAGAGGTGAAAAAATTATTGGACAAATTGGGGTACGATATAATTTCTTCTGTTGCTAGAGGTACATCACTAGACGTATTATCTGCCATCCGGAAAACTGGGTGAAAATATATTGTCAGAAGTTCGTGTCACATATTCTGGATTAATAGGATTAGCAATAGGACTTTCTACTGTTGTCACGGGTTTAATCTTTATTCTGATTGTCACCAGAAGTTTTACTCCAGAACAACTGGGTTCGTGGGGTCTAATTGGAGGTTTAATTACATATGTAGTAATTCTCGAGCCAATGATTTCTTATTGGGCAACGAGGGAAATTGCACGAGATGTTAATTCAGGAAAAACCGCCGTGGTTAGTAGTGGTATATTTTCAATTGTAGGAACTCTAGCTTTTCTTCTAATAGCATTTTTGGTGAGTGATCCCACAGGCACTGACACTGATATTTTATTTTTTGCAGCATTAATTATTCCTTTTTCATTTTTGAATCGAACTTTGTCCGCAATAGCTTTGGCCTGGAAACCACATGTCAAAAGTTATGGCATGCTTATTTTTGATTGCGCAAAGATTCCAGCAGCATTAATTTTTGTCTACTTTATGGAATTAGGAGTACCTGGAGTAATTTTAGCCTTAATCGTAGCCTATATTCCAAGCATTATGACTTTAGGGATTCTATCAAGAAAAAAACTTCAAAATAATTTTAACAGACAGTTTCTGAAAAACTGGTTAACTAGAGCCTGGCTTCCTTCATACATAAAATTTCCCAATTTAGTAGTTTTAGATGTTCTAATATTTTCATTGATCACTGGTTCTGTAGTAGGATTAGCATATTGGGTGACTGCTACGGCAGTTGGTACAGCGGTACGTCATTCTAGTCAAATAACAAGAGCCGTCTATCCAAAGTTACTAAGTGGTGGAAGAAAAGAATACTTGCAATCAAATTTAATAAGATTATTTTATTTTGCATTTTTATTTATGGCAATCTCAATTGCTTTTGCAAAACCGGTATTATTTGCGCTTAATCCAATTTATGATATAGCAGCACTAGTTGTAATATTCATTACAATTCGTTCATTCCTAAAAATACTAGGTAGCTCATTCACACAAGCATTACAAGGAATAGAGGAAGTAGATACAAAAAAATCTACACAGAAGGACTACCTAAAAAGCAAATTATTTTATCTACCTTCTATACGATTAATTCGTCGTGGTGTATATCTTGGTATTTTGGCAGTTGGACTTTTCCTTTTAGTACAATCAGACGCTTCCCAAATAGAACTGGTGACTTATTGGGCGATTATACTCTTCATTGTTGAAATCCCATTTACTATCTATTATTATCATTTAGTCAGAAAGAATTTTCCACTTTCACTTGATATTGGTGCAATCATGAAATATTTGGTAATTAGTGTTGGTGTATTTGGCTCAGTGTATTTTCTCATGGAAAAATTCCTAGTTTATGAAACAAGTATTTTCCAATTTTTACCAAACTTAATTCCGTTTCTACTTTTAGGAATTTCTGCATACTTCGGTTTAACCTATCTAACAGATAAGAAAACTAAGAAATTGTATAATGCAATTTTCTTAGAAATTAGACGAAAAAAAAATAAACGAGGGACAGAGTGATAAAATAAAATGGAAAAAACAAAAAAACCAAACATCTTTTTTTTACTTATTGATTCATTTCGATCTGATAAATTCTATGGAAATGAAAAAACATCAATTACTCCAAATTTGGATTCTTTAATTAAAGATGGAGTCTATTTTACACAAGCGATTAATTCAAGTCCAGCTTCAGTATCTGCCATATCAAGTGTTTTTACTGCAAAATGGCCTGACAGGGTTATAGTCAGTGGAATTAAAAATCATGAATTAAGCCATAAGGAACCAAATTACATCAATAGACTTAATGAATTAGGATATAACACAACTGCACTAACGCCTGAATATTTTACTTATTCAAAACTAACGTCTGATTTTGATGTTTCATTATGGTTTAATGGTGGACTACATGACGGAGTAGGTCAACAAATTATTGATACCGTTGGCAAGTTAGAACCTCCTTGGTTTTTTTTCATTCACATACTTGACATTCATGGCACAGCAAGAAATTTTCCTAAACAATTTAACAATAAAAAATATGGCTTTAATGAATATGAAAGACGCATATCAGCAATGGATCCTTGGTTAGGAAAGATCTTTGATAAAATTGATCAAAATAATACATTGATCGTTGTGACTGCTGATCATTCAACAGATAGAGGAATTTATACGCCAAAACAAGAGAAAATGAAAGCCAGTTTTAATCAGAATAATTTAGAACCATTTGTTGGTATAACAAAGAAGTTGTTGTCTAGATCTTTGACTAAAAGAATACGTGGATTTTATGTTGAAAAAAAGGTTAACACAAAAAAACAAAAAAAGGCGGCTGCATTAAAAAATATTTCAGAACTGGATCAATTTGAGAAACGCATACAAAATAATCTTGTTAATCCCGGATTTTATTTATACGATGACAGATTTAGAATACCACTTTTATTCGCAGGGCTAGGACTAGAATCAAAAATCATAGATCAGCAAATACGGTCAGTTGATATATTTCCATCAATCTTTGATATTATCGAGGCATCATCCAAAATGGACGTTGATGGATCAAGTGTAGTACCTCTCATTAAAGGTCAGAGTTTTGAGGAAAAGCCAGCCTTTATACAAATAATTACTAATTGGTTAACAACAAAAAGTGTTAGTGATATTAACCTAATTGGAATAAGGCATAAAGGCTTCAAATACTTCCGAGCAAAGAATGATCCAGGACAAAACGTCGGTCTTTTTGATCTTACGAAAGACCCTCATGAAGTAAATAACTTGGCAGAATTATATCCTGAAAAAATAACTCAGATGGAAAAAATAATTTCTGAAATTCGAAAAGATATAGCTGATAAATTACAAAATAAATCTGAAGATCAAAATAATTCCAAGAAAAGTGCATTCAATGAGGAAAAATTAAAAAAGTAGGTATTGTATTGGCTATTTCTAATAGAATAAAACTTGGCTCTTTGCTACGTACACATAAAACAACACTTTCAATTGCACGTTCCTTAAACAAATTATCATATACAATTACAGGCTCAATGCATGTTCTACCAGATTTTATTATAATTGGTGCTTCAAGATCAGGAACAACATCACTGTATGAATATTTGAATCAACATCCCTCAATAATTCGTGGCATTGGTAAAGAGATTCACTATTTTGATAAAAATTTTGATAGAGGAATAAAATGGTATAAATCATTTTTTCCAACCAAAAGAAAAAAATCTAAATTAGAAGAAAAACACAACGGTAAGTGTCTTACTGGCGAATCAACTCCTAGATATCTTTTCCATCATCACAGTCCGAAGAGAGTACTTGAACTTCTACCTAACGTTAAATTAATTGTAGTATTACGCAATCCAATAGATCGAGCCTATTCTAGATATCACCAACAAGTGGCTGTTGGTCTTGAAGAATTATCATTTGAAGACGCCATTAATCAGGAAGAAATTAGAATTACAGATGATATGAAAAAAATGGAAAGAGATGAAAATTTTTACAGCGTTAACTTTTTTAGAAAATCCTACGTAACTATGGGAATATATGTAAATCAACTTAAAAGATGGTTTGAATATTTTCCAAGAGAACAATTTCTTATTTTAAAGAGCGAGGATCTTAAATCAAATCCATCTGAGGTTTATAATCAAACCATAGAATTTTTAGGTTTATCAAAACATGAATTAAATTCATTTGAGTCATACAGAATGAGAAAAAATCCTCCTATTAATGATAAAACAAGGAAGAAGTTATCTGATTTCTTTAGACCATATAATGAAGAGTTGTACCAACTATTAGGTAGGAATTTTGATTGGGAATGATGAGTGATACCCGTTTTAAAACACAGCTAAAGGATAAAGTCGATTACAATTCACGAATCTATCCAGTTGCCAAATCATTATACAGGGCATATTGTAATTTTGCAGGACCATTTCATGTTCTACCAGATTTTATTATATTTGGAGTCTCAAGATCAGGAACAACTTCATTATACCAATATCTTTCTCAACATCCTAACATAGAACCATCTGTAGTTAAAGAACCACGTTTTTTTGATATGTATTTTGATAGAGGCATTAATTGGTATAGAATGAATTTCCCATCAAAATGGCAGAAATTTATCTTTACTAAGTTAAAGCATAAAAAATTCATTACAGGAGAAGCATCAGGCGCATACCTCCAAAATCCTCATGCTCCAAAACGAATTCATAATCTTAACCCAAATATGAAACTCATATTACTTCTTAGAAATCCTGTTGATAGGGCATTTTCTCATTACATAAGAAAAATGAAAAATGGTTCAGAAAAACTATCGTTTGAAGAGGTCACAGAGAAAGAAAAGACACGAATTGAAGGGGAACAGGAGAAAATGGAAAAAAATGAAAAATACTATAGCCCAATTTATCACAGTCTTGCATATATCACAACTGGGTTGTATGCGATGCGTCTCAAACGCTGGTTGAAGTATTTTTCAATGAAGCAGATTCTTGTTTTGGAAAATGGAGAGTTTTTGCGTGATCCTGAAAAAGTTTACAATCAGGCCGTAGAATTTCTTGGCTTACCAAAGTGGAATTTACCAAATTATAAAAAATTTTCCAAACAGCGATTATCAGTTGATATGAATCCAAAAACAAGAGAGCAATTATTAGAATATTGTAAACCTTTCAACGAAGAACTCTATTCTCTTATTGGAAAGAGGTTTGATTGGGATAAATAGTTGGATGATATAGCCACATCAAAACATGATTCACTAATTTGATTTTTAGTGAGTTCGAAATTATTTTATATACTGTGTGGTACGTTTTTCTTCGTCACTAAAAATTACACCTACTGTACGTAGTAGTGTGACGTTATTTTTCTCACAATATTCTTTTAATTTACTAATATATTCTGTAAATTTTGTTGATGGTTCTTTATTTTTAATTAGTGCTGAATAAAGATCATCATGATCAAGCATTATGATTTTTTTACTAGTTGGAATGGCATTAACTATATTTTCAATATTCAGAACTGCCTTAGGACTCTCAATTTTTGGTACAATGATAATTTCTTTTGGAACTACGTTGATGTACATACTTAGATCCTCTGACGAATTCACATTAGATACGGCAAAATATTTGATATTTTTATTTGTGTTTAAAATTGCAAGTATGTCATCTAATGAATATTTGTTATTTGGAGGTTTAACTCTCCCTTTAGGCAAATCAATGAAGATTTGCTGACTTTGGTGTTTTTGCAATAAACTTTCTAATTCTGTGATACTATTTACCCATGCAAGATTGATTCTATAAGTGGTTTCATCCGGAAATGGAATACCATAATTTGAAGCATTTTGTGATATGATTATCATATTATAATTATTACGCATTTTTTAATTAAATATATAATTTGTTTTATTTTTTTTAATACATCATAGAATATTTTTTACACATTCTATCAATTACAAACGTGTTCATACTGTATGATTCAAAGAACTCGCAAGAAAAATAATGTCATGAAAACATGTAGACAAATTCTATTCATTCATACCTTCTAATGGAATACAATTTGTTTTATATTACGAAATTGCTATAAAAAAAATAGGTTGTCAACAAAACATCAGGGAAGACTTTCTCACGCTATATGGAATATTAAACGATATAGAAAAATTTATGGAATTTCAAAAGCAATTCGTGTTCTCTTACATTATGGTTATGTAGCTACAAAGAAAAATGACCAACCAAGTTCTGATGATTTTATTGTAGATGTTAACGGTTACAAACTTGCAGTAATTCCTGGAGATTTGGGTATATCATCAGAATTAATGATGTTTAAGACACATGAACCACTTACTACAAAACTTCTTTCCAAGGAACTCAAAAAAGGTATGACTTGTTTAGACATAGGTGGTAATATTGGATACTATACACTTCTCGAATCTAATATTGTTGGAGATACTGGTAAAGTGATAGCAATAGAACCATCACCACCAAATTTTCAACACTTGAAGAAAAATCTAGAAATGCAAGATGCAAAAAATGTTGATGCTTATAATTTTGCCGCAGGAGATGTAAACGGTAATGTAAATTTCCTGGTGTATAAAGAATCAAACGGCTCATTTACAATTCCTGATGGTGAAACAACAGACCTCCCTGGCGAGTTAATCAAGGTCTCAGCTAAACGAGTAGATACTTTTTTGGATGAATTAGGCGTTAACCATGTTGATTTTGTAAGAATGGATGTAGAGGGATATGAATCCCATATTATTGAAGGAATGAAAGATACTATGAAAAAATCAAAACCTATGTTCCAGATTGAAGTTCATGCTTCAATATTAGGTAAAGAGGGTACCAGAAAATTCCTTAAGAGATTTCAGGATAATGGATACGAGGCAAAATATTACATTCCTAGAGATATTGACTTGCCAATTATTGGAACTATGAATGATGTAAAATATCACACTATTGATACACTCATTGAGATGCTTGAAAATGATACACTATCTCACTTCTTTAATTTATGCTTAAAAAACAATGAAGTATAATCAACTGATATTATCCGATCTACCTTGAAAACAGCCATAATTTTTGATGAAAAGTTTGAAAAATCGGAAACAAAAGATACTATTGAAATAGATTTAGACGATCTAGAATCATATAGGAATTTTAGACACGGTATAGAATTTGTAAAGTTTCCTAGCAGATTAATTAATGATAAAACAATAATGGAATGGTTTCAAGTTGATGGAATTTCCTATTGGTGGTTTGCATCACCAATATTACACTCAAAGTATAATGATGCTGTTTTATTCATAAATAGACTATCTTCATTTCTTGAGGACAAATCAATTAATTTAATAAAATTACGTGGCGCATATAATAAAATTGAATTGATAAAACAAATTGCAAAACAAAAAAAGATTAAACTTGAAATCTCTCATGAATATTTTCGATTTAAGGCAAAAGATAGAATTAAAAGAATAGCAAAAAAATCTGTCTATGAAAAAACAGTGAAAGAAAAAATTAAGAAACGAAATATTTTATTTGATAAATTAACTTCGAAAGAAATTGCTTTAGAAAATCCAGTGATTATTACTTCACCTGATGTTTATCGTAGAGACACGTTTGATTTTACTATGAAAAAATCAAAAAGAGAAGAGTTTTTTATAAAACCGTTTTTAGATACTCTAAAAGAGAACAAAATTCCAATATTATGTTTTGATTTAGATTATACGCTTAAAGGCACTACAAATATTCTTGAAGAGAGATTAGAAACTGATTTTAATTGGATTCCAGTTGAATACCTTCTAAAAAAGAATAAGTCTGTCAAAACCCAGCAAGTAATTTCACTATTAAAAAATTCTATAGATCTTTTACTAAAAAGTGGTAAAGAGAATCTTCTAGTGTACGAAGGAATTTCTTTGACGGGATATCTGAAACCGAGTTTTGAAGATTTATTTCTAGAACCTAATCTTCCTACCTATATTCATCTAATTGAATTATTAGAAGAATATTTAAAAAAAATCAAACCAAGAGCCATAATTCAGGTATATGAAACTGGGCCATATGCAAAAGCATTTCAAGTGGTAGCAGAAAAATTACGAATAAAAACACTCGGAATTCAACATGGCCTAATCCCAACTGATTATCCAAACTATATGTTTAAAGAAATAAAAAATGAAGATTTTCCTCTAGGAAATATTATTCCTGATAAAACTTTGGTGTATGGGGAGTATTATAAGAAAATCTTGACAGAGATTGGAAATTATCCTAAAGAAAAAATTCAAGTGATTGGAAATCCAACGTATTTTGGCTTTGAGAGAATAAAGAATTTAATTGATAAAAAGGATCTAATTACTAAGAATAGTTTTAAAAACGAAAAAATTATTTTGGTACCTCTTTCAATGAGATTTTTTTATATTAAAAATAGCCCTGATCGAATTTTATTGAATACATTGTATGATGGATTTAAGGATAGAAATGATGTAAAAATTTTAGTTCGACCACATCCAGGTGATAAACTTGATCAAGCCACATTGACAAATCATTTTCCCGGAAATAATTTTAAAATTTCTAGAAATACTTTAGTTGAAGATATTTTTTTGAGTGATGTTGTAATAGTCTTACCAATATCTTCTGTTAGTAGTGAAGTTCCTATCTTTGAAAAGCCCTTACTTTTAGTTAATATTGAAAAAGATAATTCAATCGATGCGATTGATGATGCCTATTTACAACTTGTTAATCATGATGTTGCTAGATTGATCTCATCATCTAATCTTGTATCTACAGTTGATTCAATTAAAAAAGATGAGGTTTGGAAAACTACTGATTCAGAAAAACGTAAGAAATTTCTACATGATTATTTTAATTATGGAATTACATCTGATCTTTTAGATTTGATTAAATAATTTTACTCTATCATATCAAAAGTTAAGGGCTTTTCTTTTGGTATGTCTACTTTCGCTTTCTTACCAATTATACTATCAAAGTGAATTGGTTGAATTCCAGTACCAGGTCGTCTAATATCTATTAGCTCTTCGGTAATTGTTTGACCAGTTTTAATTTCTGTCATTGCAATAATACTCACACGATTAGTGGTGAGATTATCTTTTTCTGAAAGAGTAGGATTCTTCACACCATTACCTTTTGCCTTTTCGATTAATCTAGTGGATTTAATTAATGATGAGAATTGTTCTTTATCCAATGCAACAATATCATCAGGTGCTGTAGCATTATTTGGATCTCTGAAGTGTCTTTCAATTAAATTTGCACCCATAGATACTGCACCAAAAGATATTGACCAACCAATATTATGATCTGAAAACCCAACGGGCAAATCAAATTCTTTTTTTAATGTTAAAATCGCATTTAGATTGGTTTCTTCAGGTTTGTTTGGATAATCTGAAACACAATGTAAAATTATTAATTGTTCATTACCTGTTGATAAGATGGTTTCAACCGACGTTCTAATTTCTTCTAATGTACACATACCAGTTGATAAAATAATTGGTTTTCCAATATTTCCAACTTCTTCTAACAAAGGAATGTGACATGCTAGATCAGAACCAATTTTGTAAATTGGTATATCCATTTTTTTCATTATATCTAGATCTTTAATGTGACTAGGAGCAGAAAAGACAGTTATTCCTTTATTATTTGCATAATTTACTACTTCCATTTGAAGTTCTTTCGAAATTTCACAATTTTTGAATAAATCATATTGTGAAGTTTTACCAGTATTCTCCATATTGAACAAATTATTTTTAGTAGTGATGGTATTAGCCTCAAATGTTTGAAATTTTATTGCATCAATTTCAATATCGATTGCTGAATCAATTAATCTTTTAGCCTCTTCAAAGTTTCTAAATAAACTTCCGATTTCAGCTATGAAATAACATGGTTTACCATTCCCCACCAATTTCCCATCTAGTTCAACATGCTTCAAAAAGGTTCTTCACCACCAGAAAACAGTTCATACATTTTTCTATCATCTCAAATCATTTCCTTTTTAATAATCTTCATTGCGTTATCCCCTTCATTAAAAAGTAAATCAATAATTGTCATGTTAGGATAAAAAGGATCAAAAACTTGTTGATATATTGGATGCTGAAAGTTCTGAAATTCAAGTTTAATTTTATGACGTTTAAAATCATCCATTAGAAGATATTTTTTGCCTGTAATTCCTGAAATATATCTATCTACATCAAGGATTTTGCAAATTTCTAATATTCGATCCGAACCCTTATCCGAAATATGTAATTCTGACGAAACCAAAGTTTCTGTTTTAATTTTTAATTTATTGAAAAGAAATTTTATTACTTCCATATTCAGTTCAAGTAAGTATTCATATTTTTCATCATAAATTTTTTCTAATTCTAACCAGTATTTATCAAAAAATTTTGCTTTTTGATAATTTAGGATTATTGATTTCTTATGTTTGTTAATCCAGTCAGTTGAATAGTTAATTTTGACATCTTTCAAAAGAGTTTGAGACTTAGCTTTTACAGGAACAGTTAACCATATTTCACCATCATATGTTCGTATTTTGTTTCTATTTTGGAATCCATTTTTTTCAAACTGTACATCATCTAAAAACACAAATTTTTCTGAAGAAATTACTTTTTCAAAAAACCCTAACCATGGTAAATAAACCGGTTGATGCATTGATATTGTTGTCATTTTTGTTCTTCAGTCTTAATTAAGTAAATATTTTACAAGTTATTAGAATATTTGTAGACGAATTAATCAAACATGTCTATAAGTTAATTTAAAGATTCAATGATCTTTTGATAATTATGCTTACTGCAATAATACAAGCAAGAATGGGTTCTAATAGATTTCCTGGTAAAGTAATGAAAGAGATTGAAGGTAAACCACTACTTTTTTACGTTATCAAACAAACACTATCTTCAAAATTTATTAATAGAGTAATCATTTCCACATCGATTTCACCAGAAGATAAAATAATTGTAGATTTCTGTAAGGATAATGAAATTGATTACTATAGAGGCTCAGTAAATGATGTTTTAGACCGTTTTTATGAATGTGCAAAAAAATTTTCTTGTGACCCAATAATACGAATTTCAGCAGATAGTCCATTAATTGATCCTAATGTTATTGATCGTGTTTTAAAGAAATTTCTCGATAATTCATATGACTATGTTAGTAATAACGTTGAAAAAAATCAGGGAGTATGGAAAGAATCTACATGTAATTTTCCACTAGGTACAGTAGTAGAAGTCACTACTTTCAAGGCACTTGAAAAAGCATGGAAGCAATCAAATAATTCCTTTGAGCGAGAGCATGTTTTTCCATACATACAATCTCATCCTAAATTATTTAATATTTCTAATATAAAATCAAAGAAAAATTTATCAAATATGAGAATAACGGTGGATAAAAAAAATGATTTAAAGTTTGTAAAGGAAATCTATAAACGAATTTCGAAAAAAAATAAATTTATTACAATTGAGGATATAGAAAAAATTATTTCTAAAGAACCATTACTTCTTGAGATTAATAAGGACGGTCATATCACTAATGAGTATAAAAAATTTTTACTTATGAAGGAGCAAAAGAAGAATAATGTCTAAAATCAAAATTCATGATCCATTTTTTGGTCGAGAAGAAAGAAGAGCTGTAGAAAAAGTATTTGAAAGTCACCTTTGGGCTTCACCAAAGGATAATAACAAAGTTTCAGAATTTGAAAAAAAATTCCAATCCTATCTTGAATGTGATGAATGTGTAGCAGTAGATTCTGGTTCTGCTGCATTATTACTTTCTCTTAGTCTGATGGACATCAAAAATAAAGAAGTGATAATACCATCTTTTTGTCATATCTCTTTGGCTAATGCTGTAGTCCATAATGGGGGAAAACCAATTTTTGTTGATATTAATCCAAAAAATCTTTGCCTAGATGTGGATTTGGTTAAAAAAGCAATTACCAAAAAAACCAAAGCAATCGTGCCTGTACATTTTGGTGGAATTCCTTGTGATATTAACAAATTAAAAGAATTATCTAAGAATTATAAAATTAATTTAATTGAGGATGCAGCTCTTGCAACAGGGTCAAATTATAAAAATAAAAAAATTGGTAGTCATAGTGAACTGGTTTGTTTTAGTTTTCATCCAGTTAAAATCATTGCAGCACCAAAAGGTGGAGCAATCGCATTAAATGGTTCAAATAGCAAAAAATTCAAAAAAATTCTCTTAGCATTACGGAACTCAGGAATTTCACAGCAAAACCCAAACTCAGTTAATCAGGTAGGTTGGAATTCTTACATGAATGAATTTTCTGCTGCAATCTGTCTAGAACAGCTTAAAAAATTAAACAAAATGATTTCAATTCGATATCAGATAGCAGAACAATATCACAACAAAATTTCAATTGATGAGAAAATGCCTCTCGAAAAATCATGTTCTTATAATTTTTATTGGTTGCTAGTAAAAAATCCGAGGATTTTTACAAAGAAAATGCGTGAAAACAACATAGAAATTGGAAATTATCATCCTCCAACACACATATCACAATATTATCAAACTACGAAAAAGCTTGTCAATACAGAATTTATTGCAAAACATCATGTTCTTCTACCAACACATCCAAACCTATCTACTAAAGATGTTGAAAAAATTATTAAATTATCTAACAAATTTTCTTGATATGAAAACTCGAAATCAATTGACTGAAGTAATCACATTTAACCAGATATGAAACAAAAAAAAATAAAAATTCTATTTAGGACATATGGGGGTAAGGTAAAGAATAGACAAACAGGATTAGGACACATCTTTCGTTCCATCAATTTATCGTATTATCTAAAGCATAGTGTAGATCTTCATTTTTTAGTTGAGGACTATGGTGGAGCCAAAAAAATTTTTAATGAATATGGGTTTACACAAGTTTCATCACTCACAAAGAATATTTCTTTAGAATGTGATATTAAAAAAACCATTCAATACATTTACAATAATAAAATAGATATTTTGATAATTGACAAACACAAAACTGACGTTAAATATCTTAAAGTCTTACGAAAAATTGTAAAAACTGTTATTATAACTGATTTAAAAAATATTAATTTGCCTGTTGATATTTTGGTTAATGGATATGTTGGCTTAGAAAATCAGAAATACAAAAAAGATGATGACTCGTTATGTCTATTAGGTCCTTCTTATCAAATCCTCAATCATAGGTTTTCTAAAAAAAACAAACTCACTAGTAAAAAATATGATATTTTAGTATCTTTTGGGGGTTTGGATGAAAAAGGAATTGTTAATATTTTTCTAGATTCATTAAATAAAAATGCGGCAAAATTAAAAATAAAAATTATTTTAGGACCCATTGCAGCAAAATCAACAAAAGTTTTAGCTTTTTCTAAAAAATATAGTAAAAATATTGAATTTATACAAGAAACAAAGAATATGCACGACGAAATTTCTAAATCAAAATTTGGTTTTACTACTGGTGGTGTGACTACCTATGAATTTGCAAACATGAATACACCATTTATAGTAATATGTGATGACAAACACCAACTTCCTACTGCACAGAATTGGGCAAAAAAAAATACTGCAATAAATTTAGGTCTTTTAAACAAATCAACACAAAAAAAGATAGAGAAAGTCATTATAGATATAGTGCAAAGAAAAATTAATCATTTTTCGAAAGCTAAGATAGTCGATGGTTTAGGTGCAAAACGAGTTAGTTCTGAGATCTTAAAATTATTTTAATTTGGCTAACATTATCTAAAAAATTTAAGGTGAGTTTTTTTATTATTGTTAAAACTCGGAAGATTCTTTATCGTTTTTTAATAGTGAAATTGCGTACTTTATTGCCCAGTTTGCACCTTCATAGTACTGATAAAGATTTTCCATTTTTCGGTTTTTATATTTTTTTGAAAAAGAAACGCAATCTCGTTGCTTACTCTCCAACTTTCCCAAAATTTTTTCTAAATCTTCAGTCAAACTAATCACATTCCAAACTTTTCTTGATAAGTATAATCATTTTCCAACTTCTTGTATTCTATCTATGTAATTATCGATACTTATCAGTCTGTTATCAATTTTTTTGTGGTCAGTCTCAGTTTTTCTTGGCAAGTAACATTTCTTGCAGGCATTAATTTTTGCAACTCCCATATGACGCATCTGTAGATCTCTCGCTTCTGTCATTTTCTTACCATGCCAGATTTCGAATATAGACTCAGTATTAGCATCACCAATAATATGTTCACTCAATTCATCGTTTGAGCATAGTAATGCTCTACCATCACTTCCAATAACTAGCCTCTCCCAAAGTTGTGGGCATGTAAAATTTTCTTCATATGTGATATCAGTATCCCTAATCAAATAGTCGATCAAGGGATTAGATGCAACCTGATCTACTATTGGGTTAAAAGTATTGTAATATTCTTCTGGATTTTCTGATATTGCTGGCCATACTGTTTGAACTTTTATTACTGGCTTTACCACTTTTCTCTTTTTCTTAATATCTTGATAATTTTTTATTTTATTTACCGCGTCTTCAAAAGTTAAAGGCGCTCTAATTTTGTTATATGTTTCACCAATACCATCAAATGAGATTGTCAACCAATCAAGTCCTAGATCAATAAGTTCCTCAAATTTTTCCTCATTTAGCGTTCCACCATGTGTTAATGTTGAAACTTCTTTAATTCCATGAGTTTTTGCATATTCTATCATTTCAAATGCTTGTGGATGAAGAAGTGGTTCTCCTCTAAAACTTATTCTTATAGAAAAAACTCCATTTCTACCACACTCATCTATGATTTTTTTAAAAAGATCAAATTCCATATACCCCAGCCCTGCGATTTTTTTAAATTCATCTGTCGTTGTATAACACATCGGGCAATTCAAATTACACCTACTAGAAATTTCAACATCGACGTGTGGTGGATATTTACTGACTTTATGTATTCTAGGATAGAGATGCCACTTAATTCTATTTGATATGTAATCTAAGAGATGTCCATGTCCTCTATGTAATTCAAATTTGAAATTTTTTGAACGTGACGAAAGTCTAAACTGTCCCTTGTTTATTTTCAATGTTAACCATACCTCTTTTTTAGCATTAAAACGTTAATCTGTAAATTTTGATATCTTTCAATCATTTTTAATCATAAAGAAACATTCTCCAAGTTATTCATACGGCTAAAAATTATCTCAAACGCTTCTGCTGCCTTAAAACCAGATAGGCTTCCCCATCTTTTGGCTACTGCATCAGTAATCTCTTTGGACCTGGGATGAGGTGGCTTTCTAAATTCATACTGATAAGCTTTCAGCGCATTAATTTTAGCTGTTAGTTGTGAAGAGATATCTATGTATAAATTTGGATTAAATTTGTAAGGTTTTCTCCAATCTGTAGCAGCAGGAATTTCAAAAGAAATTATGGAAGAAACTTTAGAATCAGGTATTGGTCTTGCAGCAGTAATTGTTGCTTCATAGGCGACCCTATGATCAAGATTAAGATCATTGTAATGATGTGTAAAAATTATACTCGCTTTTGTTTCAAAAATTTCTCTTTCTATTTCTTTTATAATCTTCAATAATGGAATTTGATCTAATTCCTGATTTGGAAGATCTAAGAAACGAACTTGTTGCACTCCAAGAATTTTTAGTGCCTTTTTAGCATGCTTTTTTCGTATTTCCACCTCTTTTTTCATCTTTTTCATCTCCTCATGTGTCACATCATATTGAGGTGAATTTACATAGCCTGATTTTCGTCTAGCAGTAATTCCTTCTGAGAGAAATACGACTTTGATTTTATGAGATTTTGATAATTTTTTTAGTGTTCCACCCATACCAATAGTTTCATCATCAGGATGTGCACACACTACAAGAATATTCAATTTAAATTTCATACAAATTATATTGATTTAATGATATTGGTCTACAATATTTTTTTAGGTTAGAGGCACATGAAATTTTCACTATTTTTTAGTTAAAACGAACATGTGAAAACAGTTATTCTTACCCATACTATTCAATTCAAAATCAAGGTAAGATCTTAAGATAGGAAAAATTTCAGAAACAACTCGTTTCTTTATTTTAGTTCTTTCACTTAATTTTAGCGTATTTGCCATTTCGATGATAAATGGGCTATATGGTCTCATCCCAATACTCCAGATTTTTGTCAGTTTTTCTGTGGCATAATTAGAATGATGTTCAATTTTTAGACCAACCTTTGAAAAAATTGTTTTCCATTTGGAAAGTGTATAACAGTGCTTGGTATTCTTATAGATTCCTCGATCAAGAATCTTTGCCCATGTATATCCTCCTTTAAGAAATTGATTATAAATCAGCGAATCTTTAAATTTTTGATCTGGAACAAAAATTATTATTTTGCCGCTCCGAGTGCATATTCTTTTAGCTTCCCTAAGTAGAGATTCAATATCATTTATCCAATAAAATGCATTACTAAAGATTGTTTCAAATTCTTCATCTTCGAATGGAAGTGGATTATTACTATCATGCTGAATAAGTTTTTCGTATAGTTTCAGCTCATTTGCTTTTTTTAGAAGATTTGTTTTCCAATCTAATCCAACATCTATCTTAATTTTTGTTTTATGGATAATTTTTGGTTTTATCTGTAGATTTTGATTATGTATATCAACTCCTTTAAAAAATCCTGATGTATTCTTGATAGATCTATAGACATCAAAAGCAGAATTTACTTTTCCTCCAAAATTCGTAAAACTAAAACTTCCATCACCACATCCTATGTCTATAATTGGTTTTTTGAATTTGATGCCTTTCATTTGTAATACATCTAATGTTCTCCAAAATGCTGTTTCAGGTCTTACCCAATACAGATTAAGAAAATTTTGAAGTATTTTCGAAGAATAGTCCAATAGTTCAGAAGAATTAACTCTACTTTAAAATGTTAATTATAAAATTACAAGGAAGTAATCATTATGATTTTATTATATAGCATGGAGTCATGGCAAAAGGAAATTTCTTTATTTCAACAGTTTTATTCTTAAAATATTCGTCAACTGCTTTTGTTTCTCCAGGATGAGTGCCATAATCATCAAGCATGAGTATACCTCCTTTTGTAATTCTTGGATAAAGATGTTCTAAAATGGTCACTGCTGGTTCATAGATATCTGTATCTAGGTTTAGGAGTGAGATCTTTAACTCGGGATTTGCTTTAACATATGATGGAATAGTTTCTGTAATATCACCTTCAATCAAATCTACATGCTTGTTTAATCCCTTATTATCCAAAATCTTTATGAGTTGTTCTTTAGAGATTGAATTAGCTCCAGCTGATTCAATGAATTTACTTCTTGCTTTATCATCATCCTGAAAAGATGTTTCAGGAAATTTACTAAAAGTATCAAAACCAATAATTTTTTTTGAGAAGGGGTTTCCAAAAATCTCTCTAAACATTGCAAAGCGAAGGTAAGATGCACCCTTAAAAACTCCGCACTCTATAATTTCTCCCGGCACCTCTTTAATCATTTTATAAATTTCATAATGAGATAATATCTTACTAATTCTTGTTATGCCACAAGAAAGATAAAAATTATTTTCATATTCAAACGCTTTTTCAAAATTAGGTAATTCTATCATTAATTTTTCAAAATCTGGTATCCTGTATTACTTTTAAAGTTAATTATACAAAATCAAGAGAAGAAGAATTTTAAATTTTTATTACGAGTACATTTCAAATATGTCTACAAGTTTTTTTAAAAACAGATAATTTAAAGTGAGGTAGAATGATTAACAGTAAAAGATTGAAACCAAATATTCTTTTTATTGTACTTGATGCATGTAGAGCAGATAAATTTTATAACAATAAGAATTTCAAAACCCCGGTAATTAATTCATTGATAAAACATGGTGCATATTTTTCTCAAGCAATAAGTTCCACAGATTATACTATAAGTTCAATAAGTAGTATCTTTACAGCACGATATCCATTTGGAGTTGGAGAAACTAAAGAATATTATAATAAAACTCACTCTGAATCAACAAGTTATATTACTAATTTGAAAAGTAATGGGTACAATTGTTATGCTACAATGCATTCTGCGTTAGATGCAATGGGATTTTCATCATATTTTGAAAATAATAATCAATCATATCAGGGTAAGGATGTTCAACTTCACTCTGGTTTGGGTGATAAAATTCTTGAAATGCTAAAACCAAATGTTATGAAATCTCCATGGATTTATTTTATTCATATACTTGCATTTCATCGTCCTATACGTGTTCCAGATTTTGAAAAAATGAGTATAAATGAAAGATATGATTTGATGATGGAAATTGTTGATTCTTGGCTAGCAAAAATTTTAGATACAATTGATTTAGAAAACACCTTACTTGTAATTACATCAGATCATGGTGATTATATACCAGTTGTTGATAACACTGCAAAACAATCAGGACCCATTATAGAAAAATCAAAATCATTCATCAAAAATTTTCTCCCAAAATCGCAAGTCACTAATATTCACAAGAAAAAGAAAAAAATGCTTCGTCAGGTGCGCTCTTCAAAATTAAAAACTAGTTACGAAAAGCGTTCACTAAATGAACGCCCTGATGAAAATCGTTTTCAATTTGACGAATTGGTTAGAGTTCCTTTACTTTTTGCCGGATATGGAGTTCCATCACGTGGTGTAATACCAGATCTTGTACGGAGTATTGATATTTTTCCTACAATTGAAAGCATCCTAAATCCACCTAATAAGAAATCGAATGTACATGGAAGAAGTCTATTTCCTCTTATTGAAAATCAGCAGGTAGAAGAGATCCCTGTTTACATGGAAAGCACAACAATCCACACTGGTCAAAAATCTCCAAAAGCCGTAATAGGAATAAGAACATCATCTCACAAATATTTTCGAAGTTTAAAAAACCCCGATGAGAATTGTCATCTATATGATCTCATATCTGATCCAACTGAAGAAAATAATTTAATTAATGAAGAACCAAACATTGCTAAAAAAATGGAAGACTTACTTTATCATACTAGAGATGAGTTTCAATCTAATTTTGAAGAAGCTTCATTCACTGAAGAAGAGACTAAAAAAATTGAAGCCGAATTAAAAAAGCTGGGATATATTTAATTTATGTTTGTAATTTTTGTAATTCATCCCATAGAAATTTTTCAATTTCTAAGTTAGTATCAATCAAATTATTTTCTTCACTAGGATCCTCTTTTAAATTATAAAGTTCTTTAGAATCATTATGTTCATTATAAATTAATTTCCAATTTGAGGTACGAACAGATTTTGTATTTGGGAATTTAGGTGGTGCTTTTTCATTCAATGGATTACCAGTTTCTGAATAAGCGATATTCTCTTCAGCCGTGTTATCTTTAATTAACGAGACTAATGATTTGCCGTCAATTGACTCAAAAGAGTCATCAATATCAATTCCAAGTAATTCTAAGATTGTTGGCATATAATCAACATGTCTTATTTGACTAGGGATTGTTTTAGCGATTAATTCTTTTGAATATAAGTAGCCAAATGTTTTAATTGTATAATCATAACAAAATGCCCCATAAGCTCGCTCACCAAATTTCTCACCCACACTGATTCCGTGATCTGACAAAACTAGAATTATAGAATTATTAAAAAAATCTAAATTCTTAATTTTTTTTAGAATATTTTCTAAATACATTTCAGATTCTTGGAATAATTTATCATATCTCTGTTCATTAAATTTTCTATTTTCAAAATATTCATTGTCAAAATTACTATATTTTTTTAGGACTTGATTCATAATTCCAGTATGTATCTTACTATAATGAAGATATAAAAAAAAGCTTATACCTTGTTCATTTTTTACTTTCATTTTATCAAGAAAACTTTCATGTAGTTCAACAAGATTGACAGTATTTTCATCATGTATGTTGAATTCATCAAAACCATCTTTTGGAATTATTAATTCAGTATGACCATCTGCAAATGTATAGTAATTATTTTCCTTAAGATATTTTGCAAGTGTTTTAAATTTATTTTTTTTAAATTTGTACGTATGCCAATAGCTATATGTACCATTTCTATTTCCATATGCTCCACTTAGTACAGCATGCATTGCAGCATTAGTATATGGTGCATATGTTATTGACTGAGGAAAAAAATTAAAATCGTCTTTTAAATTTTGAAAAATTTTAGATTGTTCTGCTTTATCTACTCTTCCTCCATCAATTAAGATCATAATAACATTTTTGACCAAAAAATTCATTGGACCCACAGATAAGTATTGTTTAAACCTACCTCAAAAAAAGTTAAAATTAGGACTATTGAAAAATTACATATGAGCACAATTTCTAATGAAGATATAAAAAATTTTGAAACTGATGGATTTTTGATTAAAAAAAATTTTTTCGATGAAGGTACAATAAATCAAATTAGAAATTGGGTTTATGAATATGCGGACAAACAAGTAGATGATTGGGAAATAGGTAAAGAAATGGCGTATTATGAAACTAGTAAAAAAGACGGAACTAGGATATTAGCTAGAATCGAAAAATTCATTGATTATCACAATGGTTTCCAGAATTTAGTAAAATCAAAATACATGACAGATTGTGTTGATGCATTAATGGGACAACCATCTATATTCTTTAAAGAAAAAATAAATTTTAAAAAAGTAGGTGGTGGTGGATTTAATCCTCATCAAGATCAAATTTCACGGTGGGAAACATATGCAAAACATTTCATAAATGTCTTGATTTGTACCGATGAAAGTACAATAGAGAATGGATGTCTTGAAGTATCTGCTGGATTTCATAAAATGGGGTTGTTAGGTCCAGTGGATCAACCAATTCCACAAAACTGGCTTGAAAAGATGAATTTTCTTCCTGTCATATCATCAATAGGTGATGCCATATTTTTTGATGGATTTACTCCTCATCAATCCAAAGATAATAAATCAAAACATCCTAGAACTAATGTATATCTAACTTACAATAGACTTTCTGAAGGAGATAACAGGGAATCATATTTTGCAAGAAAGCGAAAAGAGCTACCTCCTGACAATGAACGAAAATCTGATTTCAAAGATAGTCCACTTCATGATTATAAATAACAGACAAAATTATTTTTAATTATATTTTTTTCTTGCATTCTCAAGATCTTGGAATGTATCAATCTCACACCAATCTCCATTAATAAAAATTGGCTCCACAGGAATATTTTGATCAATTAATTCTTGTATCATATCCGTTAAATAGGATTTTTCAAATATTGATGCATCATGAAATGGCTGTGGCTTAATTTTTTCAACTCTATTAAATTCCATTACAAATCTTTCTGAACCCTTTTCAGAAAATTTCATAATTCCTATAAATTCACCATCTTTCTGATTTTCTAATATTTTTGGAATATTTTTTTTAATTTCAACAATAGTATTATTTTCAATTATTACATTGTCTGCTTCTGATTTTGGATGTTCTGTTCTATTTTCATAATTTTTTTCCCAATTCATTTCTATGGCTATTCCAATATCTACTTTCGACTTTATAATTTGTTGAAGTATATCTTCATCAAATAAAACATCAGAGTAAATAGTAATTACTTCTCCCTTAATTTCATTTTTTGCTACCATTAAACTAAAAAGTACATCATGTTTTTCGTATTCTAAATCGTTAACAAATCTAACTTCATCATATCTAAATTGTTCTTTATGTGGTCCAGTAATTATTATAATATCATTAATACCATTATTTCTCAAAATTTTTATTTGTCTATCCATGATAGTTTTTCCATTAATATTCAATAATCCTTTAGGTAACTTTTTTGTATGTGGTTTTAATCTTGTTGCAGAACCAGCAGAAATTATTATTGCTTTCATATTATTTCAGAAGTGATTTTATTACTCTATCCCTAATAGTTTTAGGTTTTAGTCTAACTCTTTTGCTTCTTTCCTTACTTTGTGTAATTTTCACTAAAAGAAATGTTGGGCCCTGATTTTTCTTTATGTTTTTTAAAACTGAAAGTAATCTAACTTTTGATTTTATTATAGATACTTTGTAATCTAACTCCCTTGCAATTTTTCCTAAATTCACTTTGGCTGTACTAGTGGGTTGTCCTCCAGTCGATTCATGACTATTATTATCAAATATTATGTGCACCAAATTTTTTGGTTTTAAGCTACCTATTGTTACCAGTGAGCCTAAATTCATTAGAATATTCCCATCACCATCAAAAACATAAACCATCTTTTTTGGATTTTTTAATGCAATTCCCAATCCAATTGATGATGCAAGACCCATCGAGCCTATCATATAGAAATTTGATTCTTTATCGTTAATTTCGAATAGATCTCTACTCATAAAACCATTAGCGGATACAATTGGATTTTTTCCAATATATTCTGCAATAATTCTAACAGCTTCTTTTCTAATCATGAAACGTCCTCCTAATTACAAGCACACATGGTTTTTTTTCTTTAATCTGTTTTAATGCCCAATCACAGGTTATCTTCCAATTTTTTTCTGTAATTATTTTGGATTTTAATCCAATAATTTTCAGAAGATCAGGCTGAATTTTGCCAATTTTTAGGTGTTCTGGAGCATCATCGGGAAGATAGCCTCTCCAACCAATAAGAAAAATCATTGGAATTTCATAAAGTTGTACTAAAGAAGTGATTGTACTGATCGAGTTAGCAAATCCTGCATTTTGCATAAAAACTAATGAAGAACTTTTAGAAAGAGTCATTCCCGTAGCAATTCCTATTGCCTCTTCTTCTCTAGTTGAAATAATTATTCTGTTGTTTTTTTGACATTCATCAATAAAGTGTTTTAATGTAGAATCAGGAACTCCTATAAAATTCTCTATTTTATTTTTCTTTAAATAATGAAATATCCTACGTTGTACTTTTTCATTCAATTTATGTATCCTAATTTTTTTAGATGTTTCTCAATGTCTATTTCTTGTTTTTTAACTTCATACATTTCTTGAAGATGAAAAATATCTTCCATAGCAGTCATTTTTGTTTCAACATCACTAAGACTTTTTGCTATAGATAATTTACCTAGATGTTCAGCCATAGCCCAATGGGATGCACGTAGTGATTGATTTGCATAAATCACCATTTTCACTTTATGATTTTGAAGTTCATCTAATGTTACATTTGGGTATGATGTGGGAATGGCAATTATGGGAATTTTTCCATCCCATATGTCACAAAATTCAAAAATTTCATCTGGAGTATTCTTTTTTGAATGAATTAAAATTGCATCAGCTCCTGCTTTTTCATATGCATCTGCTCTTTTTATTGCTTCATCAACACCTAATCCTGCAATTAATGCCTCAACTCTAGCTATAATCATAAAATTTTCATTCATTTTGGAATTTTTTGCAGCTATAATTTTTGCAACAAAATCTTTTTCCGATAATAGTTTTTGATTTCCATCTTCTAGAAGACTATTCTGTTTAGGAAAAATTTTATCTTCTATACTTATTGCGGCAATTCCAGCACTTTCATATTTTTTTACCATATGACTGACATTACTGGGTCCGCCAAATCCTGTGTCACAATCAGCAATAACTGGAATTGAACAAGCATCAGTCATATTGGATGCAACTGATAAAAATTCTGTCATGGTAAGTATACTTGCGTCTGGTAAAGCGTGAGTTGCAGAGATGGCGAAACTACCTGCCCAAATAGCATCAAAGTTATTGATTTCCACTAATTTTGCAGACATTGCATCAAATGCACCAGCAACTCTCAAAATTTTATTTTGTTTTAATTTTGAATGTAAAATATCTGCTCCATCATTCATGTAAATTTTGCAATTTTTAATGATTAAAAGATATTTTGTGGACAGATTTCATGTTTAGGCATAATTTAATCTATAATAGTAGCCTACGAATTTTGCTTTATATGTGAACCATAAAACAGCCGCCAAAAATCATTTTTGGAAAAAATTCTGTTAATGAATTTTCATTTCCTGATAAATGTCTAGTAATCACATCAAAAGGAGCAAGATCACGAGGATGGCTGGCATACACTGGACTGGATGATCAGATAGTTTTTGATAATGTAGAATCTAATCCATCATTAAAAACAACTGAAGAAATTATCTCTCATTTTCAAGATTATGACTTTAGTCATGTTGTTGGAATAGGTGGTGGAAGTTCGATGGATGTTGCAAAATTTTGTGCATTTAAAATGAACAAAAAAAAGATTATGATTCCAACAACTTTTGGAAGTGGTAGTGAAGTAACACGAATTTCTGTACTGAAAGTTGATGGAAAAAAACAAAGTTTTCATAATGACGATTATTTTGCAGATGTTGCAATTGTAGATCCGCATTTCATCATTAACACTTCTTACGAAATAATCAAAAACTCAGCAATGGATGCATGTGCTCAATGTTCTGAAGCATTTGATAGTCTAAATGGTAATCAATACACAAGATTTCTTTGTGAAAAAGCATTTGTTCATCTTGAAAATTCTATATTAAATGATAAATTTGATGAACTCCCTTATGGTTCTTTATTGACTGGATTAGGATTTGGAAATAGTTCCACTACCTTGGGTCATGCTCTTTCGTATGTATTCTCAAATGAAGGATACTCACATGGTCATGCATTAGCGTTTACTACTACTATTGCTCACAAATTTAACCGGTCAAAATTTTATGAACGATTTAAAAATATTGTTAAAAAATTAGATTTTAAACAGATTAATTTACAACAAAATCTTGAGGAAGCTAGTGACTTAATTTTACAAGATAGAAAACACCTAGATAACAATCCTACACCTATTTCCAAGAAAAATATCATGTTTTTACTCGAACAAATTCAAAGTGGTGATTTTGACTTGAGTAAAAATAATCATGATTAACATATTTGAATGAAATATACCAAATTATTTTAAAAACGATTATGTCCACAAATACTACAATAATCTGTAGCCACTGTTTGGTTCATCTCACTTCATAAAATATGGTATACGTATAGGCGTTTTATTCAAACATTCCTCATCACTCTTTAAATCATTAACTGTTTGGAACTCTACTTTACAAAATGTTTTAGAATGCTCTTTTAAAATAATTCCATATTCTTCAATCAGAGTATTTTTCATTTCTAAACTATGAGATGTAAACGATTTCTTGAACATGTACACATCATATCCTTCCTGGTTTAGTTGTTTTAGTAACAGAACTGAATCTTTTTGTATTCCATTCTTTTTCAGGGGAATTACGTCAAAAGAAATTAGACCATCATATTCTAACAATCGTATTGAATTATTAGATAATACGATACTGTTGGGTTCTATCCCTTCTAGATCTAATGGATATCTCTCAGAATAATCTTCAGGATTTGTAAAACCTGCATCTCCATATTGAATTGATGGATAGAAATAGAATCCAACAATAAAAAACAACGTTAAGCCAATAATTATTAAACCTTTGATAACTTTTAACGAAACTTTGATTTTTTGTTTTTTTTCATTCAATCTGAGAATTTTTTCTGTTATGAACCCAATCATGATTGACGATAACACAAAAACAGGAATCATATATCGTGCAGGAATTTGTTTATCACCCAGTGATCGCTCTTCCGAAGTTATAGCGGAATAGAACCAAACATAACTTATGATAAATATCATGAAAAGAATGATATGAAATCTATGATCTTTTGTTTTAATTGCAATGAATGTTATTAAAAATAAAAATGCTAATCCAACTAAGCCAGGCCAATCTTCTCCAAGATAATTGTCAAATTTTAAGTCTAATTGGTTGTAAATACCTGGTATCTGATATGGAAGTAAATATTTTGAATATATCTTAATGTTTTCAAAATCTTTTGATTCAAATTCTAATAAACTGGAAATAGAATAATCATAAAGCTCTATTTGTTCTATTGTGAGATAATTTGCATTTGGATCATTGAAAAAATATGAAAAAAATAACATGTTTCCTAGTAGTAAAATAACCCAGGGAATAATTAGTAAAATAAAAATTTTAATTGGTTTTCTCCTTTTTATCTTTTTTAGCAATTGCAGACAAAATTTTGACAATTTTATAGAATTATTATTATTTTTAACATCTCTAATCTCAATTGCAATAAAATATGAAATCACAAAAACAATCTCAATGGGAAATGACATCATTCCAGACATTCGTATCCATGAAGCATATACAAATAATGATGAAGCCAGAAGAATCTGATAATTTTTTTTCGTTTTTACAAAATTTATTGTATAAAATATTCCTAAAATAAAAAAAACAGAAAAAACACTTTCTGTCATTAATTCTGTACTGACTCTAAAAAGTAGATTGCTTGTCACAAGAATCAACAAAGTAGTTAATCCTGCTATACTTCCAAAGAACTTGGTGGTAATTCTCTCGGAAATAATTAATAAAATAATGAAAAAAATTGGGGCAAGATAAAATAAACCAGAATATCCTGCAATTTGATAAAATATAGCTCCCAGAACAATTAAACCTGTACTATGTGAGGGTACTGATGTATTTTGATCTGTTAAAAACCAACCACCTGTAATGAATTCATAACTTCCATATTTTTCTAATAATTCGTTTGATAGAATAAATTCCCCCTGCGCGAATTTTACTGCACTTGCTCCAACATAATATGGGTTGGCGCCTTCATAAAATGGAATAAAATTTGTCATAACTGAATATGCTCCAAAAACTATAATGCAGATTTTTATAATTAATATTAAAGATTCTGTTTTGTCCCTAAACGGCTTCTGATTTTTTAACATTCACCAATTTCTCATTATCTTAATATTTATTCTGCACTACTTTCAGATTTTCTGAAAAAAGACAAAAATCATTATCCATTAAATATTTTGTGATTACAGAAAAAAGATAGGCAAGTTATATCCAATGTTTCATAGAATTGTGAAGACTAGCTTATATGAGAATATTGAACAGGTAACATATGCCTAATGCAATAGTGACTGGTTGTGCAGGTTTCATTGGTTCACATTTAGTTGATGAATTATTAAATAAAAATTGGAATGTTTTAGGCATTGATAATTTCCATCCTTATTATGGTAGGAATTTCAAAGAATTAAATTTAAAAAATATGAAAAAATCTACAAATTTTAGTTTTATTGAAGGATCTATTCTTTCTGAAAATGATCTTTCTAAATTACCTACAAAAATTGATTATTTATTTCACTATGCAGCTATTGCAGGTGTTCGTAACTCTATTTTGCATCCAGATGAATATTTTAAAATAAATTTAGAAGGTACGAAGAAATTATTAGAAAGATTTCATAATATAAAGAAAATAATTTTTGCTTCAACATCATCAGTATATGGAGAAATACATTCTCAAGATTTTCCTGTTAAAGAAACCCAATTACTAAACCCAATTTCTCCATATGGTGAGTCAAAAAAACAGGCTGAAGAATTTTGTCAAAAGTTTGCTGAAGAAAATGGTGTAGATCTTACCATTTTACGATTTTATACAGTATATGGACCACGGCAACGCCCTGATGAAGTATTTACAAAATTTATTCGATTAATTCTAGATGGAGAACGCATTCCAATTTATGGAGATGGTAGTAAAGAGAGAGATTTTACATATGTGTCTGATATTGTAAACGGTTCAATACTTGCAGCAGAAAAAGGGACTGGAATCTATAATTTGGGGACAAATCACCCTGTGACCGTTAATGATATGGTTTCTAGTCTTGAAAAATTAATGGGACAAAAATTTCAAAAAGAATATGTAAAATCACCAGTAGGTGATACTCAAAAAACTCATGCAAATATTTCTAAAGCACAAAAGGAGTTAGATTACTTCCCAAAGTTCTCATTTGAAGAAGGAATTAGAAATTGTATCAATTGGTGTAAGGAAACACAGAATATTGTTTCTTAGATGTAGGAATAGATGATCTTATGGGCAAAAAGAGTTTTTTTGATAATTTAATAATCCTTGTTATAATTATCGTGATTTTTTATATTGCCATTTTGATTTTTTCTGATATAAATGCAATTGCCGATAAAATTTCCAATATTCAGATAACTTACCTTCCAATAATTTTTTCTTTAGTAGGAGTGCAACTTGTTGTTCTAGGAATAAAATATCATAGAATGCTAAAAAAACTTGGAATAAACATTCCTCTGAATAAAGGCATTAAAATTTACATATCTGGTATTTCATTAATTGCCACTCCCGGTGGAGCTGGAACGGCTATAAAATCTCATGTGTTAAAAAAGAGGTATAATGTACCATTGTCAAGAACACTACCTACAATCTTCATGGAACGGCTTACAGAACTTGTGGCAATTTTAATAATTCTTTCATTCTTTTTTTATTGGACTAATCTAGTTGAATCTATATTTGCAATTGCTTTAGGATTAATTTTTACATTCATCATGTATCTTTTAATATCTAAAAATAAAATTTTTAACTCACTAAAAATATTTCTGAATAAAATAAATAAATTAAAAAAACTTTCAAATTCTATTGACGATTCAAAGGAATCATTTTTGATACTGAGTAGAAAAAATACTTTTTTGGAAATGATTGGATGGAGTTTAGTTGCAAAACTTGCTCAGCTTTTTGCAGTTTATTTTATTTTTCTGTCATTAAACGTTGATCTTGGTGCATTATTGACAGGGCAGATTTATTACACATCATTAGTTTTAGGATCCTTGACATTCCTTCCTTCTGGAATAGTCATTACTGAATCCACCATGATTGCTATTCTTCTTAATCATGGAATAGATTTTTCATTGGCTACATTATTGGTAATTTTTACTAGATTAATCACAACGTGGTTTAGCACTATTTTGGGTATAATTACTCTTAAAACTATTCAAACATCTAAATAAAAAATTTAACTAATCTCCAAGACCAATTGCACTAAATGATATATTTTTAAATTTTTTGTGATCTAATATTCTTGTGGCGTCAATCACATTTGCCTTTTTCATGTTTTTTTGAAAGTCTTTTGATTTCAGATTTTTGTATTCGTCCCATCCAACCATTATTATACAACAATGTGAATTTAACATTCCCTCTGATACAGTTTTACAATACTTGATTTTATCATGAAAAATCTCTTTGAAGTTGTCCAGTGCCATTGGATCATGAATTTTTACCTTCATATTATTTTTTAACAGAATTTTTACCAGTGAAATTGCTTTAGAATCTCGAACATCATCTGTGTTTTTCTTAAATGCAATTCCAAGAATTGAAATTGTATTTCCTTTATTGAAAATGCCCATTTTTTTAATTATTTCAATTATTCTCTTTGGTTGATCATCATTGACTATTTTTACTGACTTTAAAATAGAATTCAAGTTATGTGTTTTTTTTGAAAATTCTATTAGAGCAGAAAGATCTTTTGGCAAACAACTTCCTCCAAAACCTGGTCCTGCATTTAAAAATAAAGATCCAATTCTAGGATCTTTTCCAATTGCATATGCAATAGTTTTAACATCAGCATTTGGAATATTTTGGCAAATATTTGCAATAGAGTTGATAAAGCTAATTTTTGTAGATAAAAATGCATTATTTGAATATTTTATCATTTCTGCACTTGAAAGATCTGTAAAGAGAATTTCAGGACATTTTTTATAAAAACTTTGATAATATTTTTTTAATTCTAATCCATCCCCAGTTTTATTTTCTCCAATTACAATCAGATGTGGATTAAGTAAATCTTCGATGGCTAAGCTTTCTCGTAAAAATTCTGGATTTACTACAACCTTAACATTTTTTATTTTATTGAATTGGGGATGAATAATTTGTGACGTAGTAGTTGGCGTCACTGTGCTTTTTATAACTACTGTATGTTTTTCTTTTTTAGTTTTTAGAATTTGAACTAAAGAGGAAATTACGCTTTCTACAGATGACAAATCAATTTTACCATTATTTAATGGAGGTGTTCCAACTGTCACAAAAGTAATATCTGTTTTTAAAATCTCTCTAAGATTATTCGTAAATTTAATATTATTTTTTTTAATCGATTCTTTTAGAAATCTTTCTAGTTTTGGTTCATAAAAATCTGATAATCCTTTTCTATTTTTCTCTAATTTTTTGGAATTTGTCTCAATACCAATAGTATCAAATCCTTTTTTTGCATTTACAGCAGCTAATGTTAAACCTACAAATCCTAAACCTATAATTGAAATTTTTGGTTTTTTCATTTTAATGATACTAATACCTTTGAATATGTTTCAGGTGTTCCAATATCAACTCTTTTTTCATTCTTTTTTAAAACAACTCCAATCATTTTATCTCCTTTCTTTAAAGCCATTTCAAATGCATCGGATAATTGATTTTGCGGAGAAGACTGTTTTTTCACAAGAGATAGGTATTTGAAAATTTTTGGTTTAAATATGTAAATTGCAATTATAGCATTTTTAGATTTAGGTTTCTTTGGTTTTTCAACTATTTCTTTGATATCTATTATACCATTTTCTAAAATTGTACCTGAAACAACACCATATTGAGAAGGATCTTCTACTTCTTCAATTAAACATGCTATGTCTGCTTTGTATTTCTTAAAACTATTTTCTAATCTTCTCAAATGACTATTTTCCTTAGAAATTACTATGTCATCTCCTGCATGTAGTAAAAAATGATTGTCGGTTGCAAATTTTTTTCCATATGCTATTGCATCTCCAAAACCAACTGGTTTTGCTTGTGTAATAAACACAAGTTTTACTCTTTTTAATTTTTTAAAAAAATCATTTAGTTGTGATCGTAGTTCCATTTTTCTTTCTTTCTTTAATAAATCTAAAAGATCAAAATTTGGAGTAAAATGATCTTTTACGGCTCTTTTGGTTCTACCAACGATAAAACAAAAATCTCTAATATTATAATCATAGAGTGACTCGAAAATTACTTGTAAAATCGGTTTTAGAATTAATTTTCCTTTTTTATTTTTATCATAGATTGGCAACATTTCTTTCGGAATTTCCTTTGTTAATGGTAATAGCCTTGTGCCTAAACCGCCAACTGTGATAATACATTTCACATAATCCAGAATTAAGACCTTCTACTTAATCTGTTTGCTTGATTCTGAATTATTCATTCTTAAATTATACAAAATCTCTTCTAACAAAATTGATTGTCTTCCTAAAATTGATGATATTACTGCCATAAGCGTGGATACTGCACCAACTATTAGGAACAACATTGCTAACATTGTTGATGGGTAGTATGGCGCAACACTACCTGTTGCATAAAAATGATTCAATACAAATACTGAGAAACTAATTCCAATTGTAAACAGAATACCTGCTAGAATCCCGAAAAATTTTACTGCACGATAATAAACAATGGTTGCAGCAACAATTGTAAGAGTTTTAGAGGCATATGAAAAGATATTTGAGATTAATCTAGATTTATCTGCTCTTTTTCTAAATGTGACAGGCACATTTACCATTTTCAATCCTTTGAATTTTGTTTCAATCAAAGTCTCTTGAGTAAAAGTATAACTTGAAAAAATATGCAGTTTGGCAACAGTCTCTCTAGTATATGCTCTAAATCCTGATTGACCATCCGAAATCTTCATTTTAATTAATGATGAGAGAGTTCTTGTGACCATTCTATTTCCAATTTTATTTCCAAATTTCATATGGTCTAATTTTTTTACTTGTCTGTCTCCTAATACCATATCTGCTGTTTTATCAACAATTGGATTCACTACTAATGGAATTTCTCCAGAATCATATTGATCATCAGCATCCGTTAAAACTAAGATATCTGAACCAGTTTCAAGAAATTTTTTAAAACCTTCTGACACAGCTTTAGCTCTACCTTGATTTTGTCGAAATGAAATTACCTCTGCTCCAGATTCTTTAGAAATTCTAGCAGTTTCATCAGATGAACCATCATCAATTACTAGTATCTCAATTTTATTAATTGATGGTATTTCTTTAGGAATCTCATCAATCACTTTTTTTATTGTTTTTTCTTCATTAAAAGCTGGAATTAAAACAGTTAACCTCAATTTTCATCACTACCTATTTTATACATATAAAATCTCCATGTTTATCATATTAGCGCATCAATCTAATCCTTGTTTAGGCCTTCCTACCTTTTTATCTGCCTTAGGCCTTCCAACTTTTCTTTCTTTTCGTAAGGTTCTTGTTTTTTCTTTAAAGTCCATTCCTTTTTCAAATAATTCCCAAATCAAGATTTTTACTAATTTTGTCATTTTTTGTTCAAGATTTCGTTGATATTCAGGACTATTCAAAATTTCTCCAAAATTCTTACCACCAAGCTTGATATCTTTTTCTTCCAATGCATTACCAACTAATTCTTTTGCTAATGTCAAACCTACATAGAATTTTACTCCTGAACGAATAATTTCATTATAGCTCAAGCCGTACTGTTCTTTAATTCGCTCAATTTCACTAAATTCATCATCTGGAAATCTAGCTCTGAGGGTATTCCATTCAGTCATATCTTATAATTAATGTTATCACTTTAGTACTTTTTTATCTATTACTTCTCTTTAATTCTCTACATAACATGTCATTGTAATCAAAAAAGCGAAACTAATAATTCCTTGATTAATCTAATTTTCATAAATCATGAAAAATGAAAAAGATATGGTAGTAGGTTTAGGCGAAATAGGGTCACCGATTCTAAAACTTTTATCTAAATCCCGAAATGTGGTAGGATATGATATTAATCCTAAATTAATGAATCAAAAAAAATTTGATAGTTGTAAGAATTTAGATACAGTATTTCTTCATATATGTATTCCATTTTCTAAAAAATTTCAATCGAATGTAAGACGTCTGTACAAACAATTTTTACCAAGTTGCATTATTATTCATAGTACAGTTAGTCCATATACAACAAAAAAATTACAACATAATTTGGAAATTCCTATAATTTATAGTGCAACCAGAGGTGTTCATAAAAGAATGCTTCATGATTTAAGGAGATACACAAAATTTTTTGCCATTGAAAAAGATGCACCAAGGGAAAAATGGGCGTCCACACACTTTACTAAAATTATGAAGAAATCTGGTATTAAGACAAAAAAAATGTCCAAACCATTAACATTAGAAATCGCTAAAATTGTAGTTGATACTTCATACTATGGTTGGCTAATTAATTATGCACAGATGAGTCACACCATTTCAACTAGGCACAAAATCGATTATGATGAGATGTGGTCATTTTCAGACGAAATTCATAAATTTTTAGGTAATAGACCAAAAATGTTCCCTGGTTTTATTGGAGGACACTGTGTGATTCCAAATTTGTCCTTAATTGATGAAAAATTATTGTGGCAAATTGATAAGATCAATAATTCTTTTAGTAAAAAATAACTAGAAAGACAAAATGAGTAGATGTTTAGAGATCAACCGGATTCCAGTTAACTGATATGTCTCCAAACAATCATACTACATAATTTTGAAATTGTGTTTATCTAATAAATCTACTTGGTAATTCAAGCATACTTCTTCTAACTTCATCTAGTTGACTTTTAAATATAGTATAGATTTTTTTTCTTTATGTCAGAATCACAAACTAATTCATCTATTAGAACAGTTGAGTGGAAAAATAATAAAGTGATTATGATTGATCAAACAAAGTTACCTAATCATTTGGTTTTTGTAGAATATGATGATTACAATCAAGTAGCTAGTGCAATAAAAAATCTAGTTGTTCGAGGTGCGCCTGCAATAGGAGTTTCAGGAGCTTTTGGCTTAGCTTTAGCTGTTTTGCAGAGTAATTCTTCAACAAAAGAAAATCTTATTTCTGATCTTAAGAAAGCCAAACAGATTCTTTTTGAGACTAGACCAACTGCTGTAAACTTGGGTTGGGGTTTGGAACAGATTATGAAAGTTGCAGAGTCAGGTAATTCAGTGGAAGAAATTAAAGATCTTGTTATTAATGAAGCAAAAAAAATGGCAGATAATGACATTGAGATAAATAAGACAATGGGTAAATTTGGCGCAGAACTATTTGATAATAATGATACCATTATGACTCATTGTAATGCAGGAGCTTTGGCAACTGTAGCATATGGCACTGCTTTGGGAGTAATTAGGGCAACAAAAGAAAGCGGTAAAAATATCAAAGTCATAGCAACTGAAACTAGACCGATTCAACAGGGTTCACGATTAACTACGTTTGAATTAAAACATGATGGATTTGATGTTAGTCTAATTCCAGATACTGCAGTGGGCTATAGTATGACAAATGGATTAGTTGATAAAGTTGTAGTTGGTGCTGATAGAATTGTGCGAACTGGTCACGTATTTAATAAAATTGGAACTTATCAAGTTGCTACTATGGCAAAGCAACACGGAATTCCATTCTATGTAGCTGCACCATTGTCTACTTTTGATATGCAAACCGATGCAAAAGATGTAATTATAGAAATGAGAAAAGGAACAGAAGTCACTGGAATAGGTGACAGTAAGACAGCTCCAGATGGAATAAACGTAATTAATCCTGCTTTTGATATGACTCCTCCTGAGTTAATTTCAGGTATAATTACTGAAAAAGGAGTGGTAAAACCCCCTTTTGAGGAATCAATAAAGAAACTTTTCATCAGCAAGAATGAGTAATAAAATTATTTAGAAACTGATTGATTTTCTGCAACTAACGTGATTCGCTTGGTTGTACAGTATCTTACTAGATCATTTCTACGTTTTTCTTTTTCTTTCTTATCTCTCATAAGAGATAACCCATACATAATGCATCGTTTCAGCAAGATAGAATTTTCTGAACTATAAATTTCAAGACCATTCCAGTCTTGAATATTTTTTTTCCAATTATAATATGTAATTTTAAAATCAAGAGCATCTAACATCATATTCAGAGCTGATTGGCTAGGTCTACCAGCAATAAATTTCTCAAAGGAAATGGTAGAATCTGGCGTGTAATATGGTTCTTTTCTAAATCGTACTATTGGTGATTTTGATTTATTGATCTCAGTATCTAAAATCAAATATTTCGGCTGTAATTTTTTAATTTCTTTAAGTAATTCCATATGATTTGATACATGATAAAAAATACCAAAACAAAAAACTACATCTATTTCTCTGGAGGGAATTTTTTTGATCTCTTCAAAAATATCTCCAACTACAAAATTATACTTATCTTCAGGAATTCCATATTTTTTCATATTTTCTAATCCTTTTTGCACAAGCTCTTTTTTTCCTTCAATTCCGTAAACTTTCTTTGCACCATTTTTCAACGCTGCAAGGCTCCAACGACCATCATGATTTGCAAGATCTAATATTGTAGCATTCTCAATAATCTCTTTGTTATTTTCAATTAATGCATGAAATCTTGCATTAAGCATTTTTGGCTTTGTTCCAGTTTGCCCAGTTTTGTAAAATGACGAATACTCGTCAAAAAAATTTACTTTTTTCAAATTCATTCTTGAGATTTCACTGAATTCTTTATAGTTTTCTCATATAATATACCTCAGTTGAGTGTAAATCATAGGTTATGCATTAGCAGCAATAATGATGTTAATACGAGCTAACTAATAGAAAGTTTTTATTGTTTTCCATTTTTTTGATAGAGATATGAGTAATGTGACTTCTGAAGAAGTAAGAAATTCATTAAGGCAGTGTATGGATCCAGAAGTACCTCTCAGTATTGTAGATATGGGATTGATTTATGGTATTAATGTCAAAGAAAATAATGATGTTGATATTAAGATGACCATGACCACACAAGGTTGTCCTCTTCATGAAACAATGGTTGATGATGTTAAAAGATACACCAAAAAAGTTTCTGGTGTAAATAATGTTAATGTGGAAATTGTTTGGGATCCTCCTTGGACAATGGATAAGATGTCAGATAGTGCAAAAGCAATGATGAAAAGTATGGGTAGTCAAAATACACCTGCTCCAATAAACTATGAAACAGCAATGCCACAGGGTGTTGGAAATCTGGTGAAACAAGAAGATGGTTCTATGATTTTGGCTAATGAGCATGAGCAAGGATTTATGGTAAACGACGCAATAATTGATTTTTGGAAGTCATGTAATGGAAAACGTAAAGTCACTGATCTTGTAGGAGTTTTTGCTCAGCAAACTGGACTACAACGAACTCAGATAGAAAAAGAAGTTATGCAATTAATTAAGCAGTTACATGAAGGTGGTCTTCTTCTAATTCCAAATCAATCTGATACACCAAACGTAGAATTCAAAAAATCAAACTAAATTTCTTTTATTTCTGTTATAGTTGCTTGAACTGAATCCATTTTTATGATCGCACGTTTATCATTCCATCCCAGTGCAACATACCAATCACCTGCATCATCATCATATTTTGTTTCAAGAGTTTTGATGTCTTTCGAGTCAACCTCATAGTTTTTGATTATTCCCGAGATGGCAAGGGATATTGCATCCTTTTCCGTCTTTAATCTTCTATCCATCAATCCAATTCCAGGACTCATATTCTGATTATGAAAAAAATCATCTAATATACTTGGTTATTATTAGAAGGGCCCGATGGGATTCGAACCCACGGCCTGATGGTCCGAAGCCATCCGCTCTATCCAGGCTGAGCTACGGGTCCAAAAAAATAAGCATTTAACTGGTCTA
>CAYQPZ010000002.1:0-12623 GCA_964419505.1 uncultured Candidatus Nitrosopelagicus sp.
GGACCGCAACTGATTCTGCTGGAAACTCTGCATCTGATACACAATTAGTCACTGTGCAAATATGTGGCAATTCACCGTCATACTATAACATGATTATGGGTACTGCAGAAGATGATTTCATAACAGGTACCAATCTACCTGATTTGATATTTACTAATGGTGGAGATGACATAATAATCGGTAATAATGGAAATGACTGTATTTTTGCAGGAGAAGGTAACGATATAGTATTCGGAAACGATGGAGATGATAATATCACAGGCGGTCAGGGAAACGATGTGATTAAAGGTGGCTCGGGCAATGACACTCTAAAGGGTGGAATTGGTCTTGACATGATTGATGGTGGAGATGATATTGACACGTGTATCATAGTCGAAGAGCAGAATGATGACCTTGTAGTCAAGTGTGAAGTGAACGAATAATCAAGAATTAGTTTAGAATTATAATACCTGTATACAAATCATATCTGTTGGCAAAATCAAGGAAATTATTTTCAGATGCAAAACGAATTATTCCGTCAGGCGTTAACAGTCCGGTAAGATACATCGAACCATATCCATTCTTTGTAAAGCGTTCACAAGGCAGTTCGTTATGGGATGAAGATGGTAACAGGTACCTAGATTTTTGTAATGGTTATGGCGCACTGTTATTAGGCCATACTAGAAAAGAGATAATTAATTCTGTTTCATCACAACTAAAAAAAGGAACATTATACACTGCACCAACTGCAAAGGAAATTGAATTATCTAGGTTAATCACCAAAAACTTTCCATCTATTCAAAAAGTTAGAACAGTCAATACTGGTGCAGAAGCAACAATGACTGCTATCAGACTAGCTAGAGGATATACACAAAAGAAAAAGATCATAAAATTTGAGGGTTGTTATCATGGTGCATATGATACTGTTCTAGTAAAGGCAGGTTCTGGTTCTGCACATAATGGTATATCAATATCAGATGGTGGGCTAGATGAGGTTTCAAAAAACACATTGGTCGTACCATATAACAATTCAAATGAATTAGAAAGAATTCTAACAAAGAATAAAGATATTGCAGGTCTTATCATAGAACCGGTTCTTGCAAATATGGGATTGGTATTACCAGAAAAAAATTTCCTGTCAGATGTTAGAAAGATGACTAAACAATACGATATACCATTAATTTTTGATGAGGTTGTTAATGGTTTTAGAATATCTGAGGGTGGTGCACAAAAAATATTTAGAATCAAGCCAGATCTAACTACTCTGGGTAAAGCACTAGGAAATGGATTTACAATTGCAGCTGTTGGAGGTAAAAAAGAAATAATGGATCAATTAGCACCTGGTGGAAAAGTATATCAGGCAAGTACTTTTGCTGGAAATCCAGTATCAGTCACTGCAGCAATAAGTTCTATCAAAACAATTAATAAAATTAAAAATAAATTATATTCTAAACTTGAGCGTATGTGTAAAACAATGGTTGAGGAAATTGATGATATGGCATCAGACTATCATATTCCCCACACAATAAATTCAATTTCTTCAATGTTTCAAATATTTTTTACAAATCAACAAGTTATTGATTATAATACAGCAAAAAAATCGAATACAAAAAAATTCCAAAAACTCTTCTCAAATCTCTTAAAAAATGGTGTTTTTATTGCACCATCACAATATGAGACTGTTTTCTTATCGGATGCGCACACGGATATCGACATTACAAAGGCATTAGGTGCATATGGAATGTCATTAAAAGCGGTGAAAAATTGAATTTCATAATAGGATCTCGTGGAAGCAAACTATCACAGGCACAAACAAGCTGGGTAATTTCTGAACTACAAAAAATAGACCCGTTATCATCATTTGAGATTAAACCAATAACCACAAAGGGTGATACTGACACACGACCATTATTTGCGATGGAACAGAAGGGTGTATTTGAAAAGGAGATTGATAGGGCAGTTTTTGAAAAGGAAGTTGATTTTGCAGTGCATAGTCTAAAGGACGTTCCATCCGAACTGGATTCAAATTTGACAATAGCCTGTGTTCCAAAACGTGAAGCAATTAATGATGTCCTCATCACCAAAGACGGGTTTGATATTGATTCTATTCCATCTAATTCTGTTATTGGAAGCAGTAGTTTAAGACGTGCAGTACAAGTAACTCGTAGAAGACCAGATCTTACTGTAAAACCTGTTAGAGGTAATATTGAAACAAGAATTAACAAAGTCATTGATGGAAAATTTGACGGAATTGTTTTGGCTCAAGCTGGAATTACAAGACTTGGAACTAGACTTGGAACTAAACTTTCAAAATTGTCACCAGATGATTTTCCACCATCTCCTGGTCAGGGTGCACTTGCGATTGTGTGTAGAAAGGACGACACTAAAACTTTGGAATTATTGCAAAAAATAGAAGATCCTGAATCCAGAGCCGAGATAGAGGCAGAACGTGCATTATCTGACTCGGTTGATTCTGGATGTAGATTTCCTGTTGGTGCATTTGCAGAATCAGACTCTGATTCATTGACATTAAAAGTTGCAGTTTACTCAATGGATGGAAAAAAATCAATTATTTTAGAGAAGACCGGTAATACTAATGAAGCAATAGAACTAGGAAGATCACTTGGAGCTGAATTAAGAAAGAGAGGTGTTTCAGAGATTGCTTCTAATTGGAGAGAAGAGTTGGAGGAATGGAATAAGCAATGACAGGTAAAGTCTATCTTGTTGGTGCTGGGCCAGGAGACCCCAAATTAATAACGCTAAGGGCAGTAGAGCTAATTAAAAATGCTGACGTTGTTTTATACGATAGATTGGTAAGCAAGAAAATTCTTGACATGATTCCAAAGCGTGCAGTGTCAATCTATGTAGGTAGAGCAGTAGGGGATGATACAACACATCAGGATAGTACAAATGAACTAATGGTAAAATATGCACAACTGAAAAAATCTGTAGTTAGACTCAAAGGTGGTGATCCAATAATTTTTGGTCGTGGTGGAGAGGAAGCAGAGTTTCTAAAATCGTTTAATGTAAAATATGAGATAATTCCTGGAATAACTTCTGGTATAGGCTCTGCAACTTATGCAGGAATTCCGTTAACTCATAGACAGTTTGCATCATCTGTAGTATTTGTCACTGGTCATGAAGATCCTGAAAAGCAGTCAGAGGTCGTAAAATGGAAAAATCTTGCTAAATCGGTAGACACAATTGTGATTATGATGGGTCTTTCAAGAATAGATGTGATTTCAAAAAAATTGATTGATGGTGGAATGGATAAGAATATGCCAGTTGCTGTAATACAGAATGGTACTACATTACAACAAAAAATGATTAAGGGGACAATCTCTAACATCGCTAACAAAATTAAAAGAAATAAGATAAAGCCACCAACTAATATTATAATAGGTCGAGTAGTTGATCTTTCAGATATAATCGGGTGGAAAAAATGATTGATGGAAAGACAATAGCAATAACTCGTTCAAAGGATGACTCCGAGGAATTCATAGAACTTGTCACCCAACAAAACGCAAATCCCATAACGCTTCCTACAATTGAATTAATTAGCAAAGGTGAAAAAATTATTGATGAGTTTTTGGAAACTATTGAAAAAGAAAATCCAGACTATTCTGTATTTATGAGTTCAAAAGCTGTCACATTATTGATTAAGAGTGCAAAAAACTTGTCCAAGTTTAAAGCTCTACAACTAGCCATTGCAAACACAATTGTAATTGCAGTTGGTCCAAAGACAAAAGATGTATTAGAGCAAGAAAATATCAAAGTTGCACATGTACCACAAAGATATTCATCTGTTGGAGTTGGTGAAGTCTTTACAAAATTGAATGCCGTTGGTAAAAAGGCTATCATTCCACGTAGTGGTGCATCAACTCCATTTCTGAAGAATCTTTTAGAGAAAATTGGAATTAGTGTGATTGAACTTTATTTGTATGATGTTTGTGCATTTCGTGATCTAACTGAATGGAATGATTTTAGACAATTATTTTCTCAAAATAAAATCGATGGAGTAATTTTTACTAGTGCTTCATCTGTTCGAGCATTTTTCGAAATCATGACAAAAGATTTTACTCTTGATCAATTAGTCCAAGTGCTCACACAAACCAAAGTAATTGCAATAGGTCCTTTCACTGCTAATGAATTGAAAAAATTTAGTGTACAAAATATTATTTCTGATGTTCATACTGTAAGAGGTTCAGTTAAAGCAGTTTTTGAAGCGTTTTCCTTAGCTTAACCTATTTAGTAAGAGCTAATTTTACTTGGATTTTTATAATAACGCCGTTGTAATGCTTTTATGGCAACTGAAAATTTTGATATGGATTATTCAAAATACGATTTCAAAGATTCTACTGAAATGTATGTTCATCTAAGCAAAAAGGGTCTTTCAAAGGAAACTGTTATCGGAATTAGTAAAATGAAGGATGAGCCACAATGGATGCTCGATTTCAGACTACGTTCCTATGAAATATTCATGAAAAAACCAATGCCAACATGGGGTGCCAATTTAAGCAATATTGATTTTCAAAATATTTACTATTATGCAAAGGCTTCAGAAAAAACAGAAAAAAATTGGGATGATGTTCCAGAGGATGTCAAAAACACTTTTGACAAACTTGGTATTCCTGAGGCTGAAAAGAAATTCTTAGCCGGCGTAGGCGCTCAATATGAATCCGAAGTTGTATATCATAATTTAAGAGACGATTTAGCAAAGCAGGGAGTTCTATTTTTAGATACTGACAGTGCTCTAAAAGAGCAACCTGAGATTTTCAAAAAGTATTTTGGAAAAATGATTCCTCCTGAAGATAACAAATTTGCAGCATTAAACAGTGCAGTTTGGAGTGGAGGTTCATTCATCTACATTCCACCTGGAGTAAAAGTAGACATGCCACTACAAGCATACTTTAGAATCAACGCTGAAAATATTGGTCAATTTGAAAGAACTCTAATTATTGCAGATGAGGGTTCAGAAGTTCATTATATAGAAGGTTGTACCGCACCAGTATACTCATCAGAGTCATTACATTCTGCAGTTGTAGAATTAGTTGCGCATAAAGATGCAAAATTACGATATACAACAATACAAAATTGGAGTAATGATGTTTACAATCTAGTTACAAAACGTGCTTATGCATATGAGGGTGCAACAGTTGAATGGATTGACGGTAACATTGGAAGTAAAATTACAATGAAATATCCTGGGATCTACTTAATGGGACGAAAAGCATATGGTGAAACACTTTCGATTGCATTTGCAGGAAAGGGACAACATCAGGATACAGGCGCAAAGATGGTTCATCTAGCACCAGAAACAACATCTAAAATTACATCAAAATCAGTTAGTCGTGCAGACGGTCGCTCAACATATAGAGGATTACTAAATATTGCAAAAGGTGCAACAAATGTTAAATCAACTGTAAGGTGTGATGCATTACTATTAGATGACACATCAAAGACAGACACTTATCCATATATGGAAATTAATCAAGAAGACGCAACAGTCACTCATGAAGCAACAGTTGGTAAGATTGGAGACGAACAAATTTTCTATCTTATGACACGTGGATTCTCAGAAGAAGAAGCATTAACACTAATTGTTAACGGTTTCATGGAACCATTTACCAAAGAACTTCCAATGGAATATGCAGTAGAACTGAATAGACTCATCAAGCTTGAGATGGATAATTCAGTAGGTTAGAATTTTACTTAAGCTGATACAAATGCAACAACTTACACTATCATCAATTGGAGATTCATTAATTAATGAAATTTCATCTTCAAGAAATGAGCCTAGGTGGCTTAAGGAATATAGAAATTCTGCACTAAGCATATACCAGGAATTACCACCAGAAGTATCACCACTCTATAACAAATATAGTGATGCTAAGAGAATGAATCCAGAACAAGTTTCATTGTCAATAAACACGGATTCGAAAATACCTGAATTTCTAACAAAACGTATTGATGAAGTAAAAAATCAAACAAGCATTATTCAAATCGGTTCAAATATACATTCAGTAAACCTCTCTGACAAATTACAATCATCAGGAGTGATTATCTCCTCAATTAATGATGCATTAACACAAAATAATGAAATTGTAGAAAAAGTTATCAAATCATCTAACTCAAAAGAAGATAAGTATACTGCTTTAAACAATGCTGCATTTAATACTGGACTTTTTGTCTACATTCCAAAAAATCTAATTATTGAAGAACCAATACATTTACTTTCTTGCCTGTCAGGAGATGGGATTTCTACCGTTTCACGAAATTTGATAGTTGCAGAAGATAATACTAAAGCAACCATCGTTCAAGAATTGTATTCTCCAAAAATACAAACACAACAAGCGTATCTTGAATTATTGAATACAAGTGTAGGTTCAAACAGTAATCTTGATCTTACAACTCTACAAATGATGGAACAGAATTCAATAAACTTCTCAACAAGAAGAACTGATCTATCACAAGATTCCAAAATTAATTTGTATCTTGGATTGTTTGGTACTATGTTATCAAGATACAGAATTGATTATCATCTAAATGGAACTGGGTCATCCGTAAATGATTCAGAAGTTGTATTTGGAAATCATGAACAATCATTTGATCTTAATACGGTTGTTAATCATAATAAAGAATCAACCGAAGGAAAAGTTGTTGAAAAATCAATCCTGAAGGACAAGTCAAAATCTCTTTTCAAGGGAATGATTAGAATAAATGAAAATGCTGCACATTCCAACTCATTCTTGTCAGGTCGTTCAATATTATTAGACAAAGGTGCAAAATCTGATGCAATACCAGGACTTGAGATTCTAACAAATGATGTTAGAGCAACTCATTCTGCATCAGTTGCTCAGATTGACGAAGAACAAATCTTCTATCTTGGTTCACGTTGTTTGAGTCGTGCAGAAGCTGAAAGGATAATTGTTGAGGGTTTCTTGGAACCATTATCACGCTTAATGTCATATCAGGTACGTGCATGGATTGCATATCTCATAGAATCAAAATGGGAGGGTAATGAATTATCAATTAATAATGATGAACAATTAAAGGCACTAGTCGAAGTAGAAGAAACAAGATATAACGAACATGCAGAAATTGAGCAGCATTACAAGTATAGGTAATCAACATGGTTAATTGGATAAATGCATGCAGTGTTGATAGTTTGGGTGAAGGTGAAATGTTCAGTCTTGATCACAACGATAAGAAAATTCTGTTATCAAACATTAATGGAAAGATATTCGCTACAGATCGAATTTGTACACATGAAGAAGCCGATTTATCAGTAGGAATATTATCAGAAAATGGATTAACATGCCCATTACATCTTTCTGTTTTTGATCTTAATACTGGAAAACCACAAAATCCTCCAGCAGAAAATCCACTGGATACATACAACATCAAATTAGAAGACAATAACATTTTGGTTGAGGTATAATCATGCAGGCTACATCTGAAACATTTGAAAGTTTAAGAAATGACTTTCCAGTGTTGAAACGAAAAGTAAGAGATGGGAAAAAACTAGTTTATTTGGATAATGCAGCTACTACTCAAAAACCGATTCAAGTTATAGATGCAATTTCTGATTATTACAAAAATAATAACTCAAACATACATCGTGCCGTTCATGCATTGGCAGAAGAATCTACAGAAGCATTTGAACAAACTAGAGATAAAGTTGCGGAATTTCTTAACATCAAAAATTCACAAGAAATTATTTTTGTTAAGGGTACAACTGAAGCAATTAATTTAGTTGCAAATGCATGGGGTCGTGATAATGTAAAAGAAGGAGATATTATAGTTACTACCGAATATGAGCATCACTCGAATATAGTTCCGTGGCAGTTACTCACCCAAGATAAAAAAGCACAACTAAAGTATATTGATATTGATGATAATGGCGAATTAATGATTGACCAATTAGATGAATATCTTTCTACTGGAAAAGTTAAACTTGTTGCATTTAGTCATGTGTCAAATGTTCTTGGAACTATAACACATGTAAAGGAAATTATTTCAAAATGCAAAAATGCAGGTGTTAAAACATTAATTGATGGTGCACAAGCTGTACCACACATGAAAGTTGATCTAACAGAATTAGACTGTGATTTTTATGCATTTTCTGCACATAAAATGTTAGGACCTACTGGTGTAGGAGTTCTTTGGGCTAAAAAAGAAATTCTAGAAAAGATGGTTCCATATCAAGGTGGTGGTGACATGATACGTGAAGTTCACAAATATGAAACAACATGGAATGATTTACCATACAAATTTGAAGCAGGTACACCAAATATTGCAGATGTCATTGGTTTTAAAACTGCAATTGAATATCTTCAAAAAATTGGCATGGAAAATATCAGAAATCATGAATTAGAATTAACTAAATATGCGTTGGAACAGATGGAGAAGGTCCCAGGAATCACGTTGTATGGTGCTAAAGAACCAGAAAAGCGAGGTGGTGTTGTTTCCTTTAACTTTAATGACGTCCATCCCCATGATGTTGGAACTATTATAGACAAAGATGGTGTTGCAATCAGATCTGGGCATCATTGTGCACAAGTATTAATGGAAAAATTGAATGTGGCTGCAACTAACCGTGCAAGCTTTTACATATATACAACAAAAGAGGAAATTGATGCACTAATTGCATCATTACATAATGTCGCTAAGGTGTTTAAATTATGAGCGGAGATCCAATCTACACAGAGATGATTATTGAATATTCTCGCAATCCATCAAATTATGGAAAAATTGATGAGCCACATATTCATAGGCATGATAGCAATCCTTTATGCGGTGACAGTATAGATCTATATCTCAATATTGACGATAAAAAAATCACTGATGTTAAATTCGATGGAAAAGGCTGTGCAATATGTATGGCATGCTCTTCAGTACTTACTGAAATGATTAAAGGAAAGGATCTTGATGATGTTAAAAAATTTGAAAAGGATGAATTACTATCTGAATTAGGCCTTGAGCATCTAATTAAAACAAGCCCCGTGAGAATCAAGTGTGCCTTACTATCGTTAAAGGCATTAAAATATGGGATTTACTCTTATTTTGCTGAAAAAATGAATGATGTTGAATCCGCAGGAAACTTAAAAGAAGAGGCATCAAGCCTCTATTAGATGAATGTACAAAATTCAATATTATTACAGATTAGAAAAATAATTTTTGAAAATTTTAATGACACAGATGTCAGATTCAATAACGATCAGATTTTTGAATTCTTGAAAAAAAATCAAGAATTTGATCAATCTACCACAGTTGATAATCTAGAAAACGAATTTAAAAAAATCGAAGATGATGATTTTGTACGTTGTATAGCACAGAATTTTACTACAAAGTGGTTTAAACTATACGATTCTGTAGAAGAAATTCATTGTAATTCTTGTGACAATAATGTGTATTTGGGTAAAGACGAATCTAGAATTTGTCCAAATTCTGAATGTAACGCTAATCTTTAGAATTATTTCCGTTCGCTGCATCTTCAAGACATTTGATCATAGGTAGTTTTTGTCCAGTAAGATATCTAACCAATGCACCTCCTGCGGTACTAATATGATTGACTTTATTTGCAAGTTCATATTTTTTTAGGGCAAAAGTAAGATGTCCACCACTTACGATAGACGTAGCCATTGAATTTGCTACAGATTCTAACAATGATTTTGTTCCATATTGGAAGTTTTCTTTCTCAAAAAATCCAGCCGGACCACTAATGAAAACAGTTCCAGCACCTGAAATCATTTTTGAATAGTAATCTAGTGTTTTTTGTCCAACATCAAAAATCTGATCATCCTTGTTTAGATCTCTGACGTCAATTTCTAATCTTTTCCCATTCTTATTCACTGCAATATCTACTGGTGTCGAAAAAACATCTGGATATTCACCGATAAGTGTGTGTGCTTCTGAAACTAATTTTTCCTCATTTTTGATGTTTAATGGAAACTTAATTCTTCCCTGTGCACGAAGGAATACATTTCCTATAAGACCAGTCAATAAAACATGATCCGCCCTTTCCTTTTCAATCAACATTTTAAGTGCTTTTAATCGATCATCAACTTTTGATCCACCCAAAATTATCACAAATGGTGATTTTGCAACAGTTAGTATATTCTCTAACTGATTTACTTCTTTTTCAACTAATTTTCCTGCACATGTAGGAAGAACTTGGGCAAATCCCACTAACGATGGATGTGTTCTATGTGCGCTAGGAAATGAATCAAGTACAAATAAGTCAAAGAGATCTTTTAATCTTTGAACCATTATTGTCTTTGCACTTTCCGCCAAAGTGAATTCATAATTTTCTTCTGCGCACATTCTTAGATTATCCAAAAGAAGTATCTCATCATCATGCATATTTTTAATTTCACTTTGTGCATACGTTCCAATTACATCACAAACATACTTCACTTTTTTACCACAGAATTTTTCTAATTCTTTTGCATGATTCTCCATACCAACAAAATCATCTCTACCAACTCTACCTTGATGTGATATGATTACAATTTTTGCACCATCAAGTGCTTTTACAGTTATAGCAACATCTTCAATCCTTCTACTTCCAGTAATTTCTTTTGTTTCAGGATCTATTGGAACATTCATATCAACTCTTAGTAGAACTGTTTTACCTTTAACATCAAAATCGTTTAATGTTCTAATCTTCACATTTTTTATCTTCTAAACCAGTTAAAATTCGTTTATCCGATCAAATTTTTATTGATAAGATACTCATACGTTGATAGTTCAGATATTATAAGAGAATATTCAAAAATAATTGAGAAAGTAATTGCAAAACATGTTATTTGGTATTCGCTCAAGATCATTCATTTTACTTCTTGCCACTTTCCTGGTATTAAGCATAATTGCACTTTCTCAGGTGACATTTGAATCTGAAAAACAATTCATGCAGTCAGTACAAGATGCTTCTGGAAATTATATAGTAGATCTGACAGTGTGGATGATTACAGAGTCAGGTAATGTTTTTGTCATGTTGCCATTTAGTGTGGTTTTACTTATCATAAGAAGAACCAGAAGAATCGGAATGACTCTTCTAATTTTATTAGTTATCTCAACAATACTTACTGGATACATCAAATGTGGGGTTGATCGTGATAGACCATTCTTGACTTGGGATGGTACTGAGTTACCAGTAAAAATTGAGCCTGATAGTTTTTCATTGTTTTGTGAAGGAAAGAGTTGGACTGCTGGATTTCCATCTGGTCATGCAGCTAGGGCTGCAATGTTTGCGTTTGTTCTGGTTTATGCTTTATCAGAAAGATTTCCACGGTGGTGTAATCTAATTTGGCTATATCCCATCTTAATTTGTTTTAGCCGAGTTTACATTCTACAACACTATCCATTGGATGTTATTGGAGGAACCGTATTAGGAATATTTCTTGCTGGTATAGTATCCAACAAGTTAAAATTACATCAGATTTTCACTTCAAGCAAAACCTAGTTTTTCTAACACTTCATAGCTCACGAAAACTATGGCATAGTGATCCTCATCTTCATGATAGGTCCAATATTTTATATTTCGATTTTGTTCTGTTTGTCGTAACGCAAATGTTACTGTAGTGGTAACTGTGTAACCAATTCGCTTAGCCTTTCGTTCATCATGTTTTAGCATCAAAACTTTGAATCCCATGTCTTCTGTAGTAAAACCGATCTTAACCATTTCATGTGCAGCATTAGTTGCATCTTTCTCATCTTTAAGATCAAAAGTTTTTGCTATGGGAATTTGTGAGGGATGGAACTCCATATGTAATATTTCTCCTTAGGATAAATTATATTCTTTCGAAAATAAGTCAAAAATCTTTACAGAAGAGTCAAAACCTAATATTCACATCCATTTAATCAAGGAAAAAACGTTGATTTTCTATGGTAACACTTGAATCTACTGTAAAAAAACTTACAATGCAAAAACAAGAGATTAGTAAAATCAGGCGTCTCAGTGAGAGGGAATTCCAAAGGGCAAAAGCAGTTTCTAGAAAATACACATCGTCATTAACTTCATTACAGAAGAGAGTTAAAACATCACGTGAAAAAATAGAAGTGATCAGTCAAGAGATTAATCAAAAAATGTCTCAACTTGAAAGTATTAAGAGGTTAAAAAAAATTGCCCAGGAAAGACTTGATTTAGAAATTCGAAATAAAGAGCAGTTAGAAAGCGAGATAGATTTTTCAAACACAGATGATGAAAAAGAGATCATTGTATCACGAATACAGATCATTACTCGTGTTATTGATGATATCAAAAATGAGATTAAACAGAGAAATCCAATGGAGAAAAAATTAACTCAAATAATTAACGAAATAAATAAATCAAAATTAAAAATTTCAGGTACAGTTAGCAATAGCCTAAATTCAAAACCTGAATTAATTAATTTAGTAAAAACTAGTACTATCAAGTTAGAACAAACTGCCAAAAAATATCAAGCCATAAATGCACGTGAAGATATTATCAAAACTAAATTATCAAAAATTATGCCTGAGTTTTCTAAACTATTAAAAAAACGATTGGTGACAAAAGCAAAGGCTATAGCAAAAGCTAGAGCTGATGCACGAGCAAAAGCAAAGAAAGCAAAAGCTAGAGCTGATGCACGAGCAAAAGCAAAGAAAGCAAAAGCAAGAAA
>CAYQPZ010000002.1:12723-35939 GCA_964419505.1 uncultured Candidatus Nitrosopelagicus sp.
AGCAAAAGCTAAACCAAAAGCAAGAAAAGCAAAAGCTAAACCAAAAGCAAGAAAAGCAAAAGCTAAACCAAAAGCAAGAAAAAAAACTAGAAGATAATTAATTTATAAAAAATTTAACCAGAAATTACTTCAAGCTTTCCGTATTTTCCTTTTGTCAGTTGAACTTCACCCTTAAATTCATTGGTGTAGCCATTTTCAATTTTTATTTCATCACCATCTTTGATGTTTTTAGCGTCGTCAGCCCATAACGTGAGTTTAATTTCGCCTGAATCATCTACAAGAAATGCATTGGCAACGTCAACGGTTCCACCTGCCTTTGTATTTACAGTTCTTACTTCTTCTTTTCGCTCCACTTTGCCTTGAACATTGATTCCCGATCTCATGTTTACGGCTTCACTTATTGTTGTCATATACTGAAAATCGTTAAAATGATTATAAACTTTGTTTTTTAAAATTGGATTACTGTATTATTTCAATTATTATTCTACTATGTATGAAATATATTTTCTAGGATAAGTTATATGTCAAATTTCTGAAACTGAGTCTATGGAGGGGTATCGAAGCCCGGTCAACCGAGAAGGACTCAAGATCTAGTATAAGATATCCTTTCTCTTAGGAGTTCGTGGGTTCGAATCCCACCCCCTCCATTATATTTATCACGTATTCAGTGTATCACATTATTACACTTTTAATAGCAGAAACTTTGTGGTTGGTTAATTTTTCATGTAATTCTGCATGATGAGAATTTTGAAATGTCAAATTACATCTATAACATTTCCATATCTTATCTGACACATTTTACACATGTCATTTTTTGATTTAAATATTTTGTATCTTTGATTCATTTTTTTCTAATTTATTAGGCAAGGTTTTAGATGCAATATATTACAAATTATGTATGACGGATATTTTTGACATAATCAGTGAGTATTCGTACATAGGAATATTTTTCCTATTGATTGCAGTAAATGCAGCTCCATTACTAATGCCACCGACATGGATTATACTATCTTCATTCTACGCAATAGATCCATTGCTTGATCCATTAATTTTATCAATAATTGGTGCAACGGGTGCAACTATAGGACGATTCTTTTTAAAATCAATCGCTGGTGTGTTTCGAAAATTTGTTGGTAAAGAACAAAAATCTAATCTAGATGCAATTGGAACTTTTCTGCAATTAAAAAAATTTGGGTATATAATTACATCATTTGTATTTGCCGCAACACCATTACCTAGTAATATGTTGTTTGTGACATATGGGTTATTACGCGCAAAAAGTTTGGGTCTATATGTTGGCTTCTGGGCAGGGCGTATTCTTTCATATTATATCATGATTTCAATAAGTACAGTTGTTCTTACTCCATTTATTGAATTATTTGAAGACAGATACATAGGTATCATTATAGCTGATGTTTTAGGTGTAGGTACAGTTGTATTTTTTACTTGCATTAATTGGAATATCTTATTGACAAAGAGAAAATTCAAACTCAATAAACCAAAGCTGTGGAAGTTTTGAATGAATTAGAGTATCTTCAGACTTATGTGAAAAAATTCTACGCAAAAAATGATCCATCTCATGATTTTGCGCATGTAATGAGAGTTTATAAAAATGCTGAAAAAATTTGTAATGTTGAAAAAGTTAATAAAAAATTAGTACTAGTCTCTGTATTACTACATGATATTGTAAAAAAGTCCAAAAATGATCTACGCACTAAATCATCATCTGAACTAAGTGCTGAAAAATCATCTTTAATTCTTAAAAAATTAAAATTTTCAGAAGAGGAAATTTCTATTGTTTCAGAAGCCATATTCAATCATAGTTTTAGTAAAAATAAAATTTCAACAAGTTTGGAAGGAAAGATCTTACAGGATGCTGATAGGTTAGATGCTTTAGGCTCTATTGGGATTGCTCGTGTTTTTTCTGTTAGTGGAGTAAAAAATAGACAATTTTATGAACCAAATGATCCTTTTGCAAAAAACAGAAAACCTGATGATAAAAAATGGGCACTAGATCATTTCTTTCAGAAATTGCTTCTTTTGGAAAAAATGATGAATACAAAAACTGGAAAGATTGAAGCAAAGAAAAGAACTAAGATACTAAAAAATTATCTAATTATGCTAAAAAAGGAAATTTAACCATAATCAATGTATCTTTGATATCTTTTTTCAATTTCTTCATTTTCACCCATTCGTATCTGTTTAATTTCGTTTTCAAAACGATTTTTTATGTATGAACTAATCTCATTCAACGATTCATCACTATCAAATGATTTTAGTAATGATTCTATCTTAAAGAAAAATTCAATTACCTTATTCCTAAATTCTTCTCTTGTAGGATTTTTGATTCCTCTCATTCTAAACCATACCATGGCCCAACTTCCACCCGTGATGTGTGGTAAAAGATCAAGTGCACGCTCAACTTCAAATCTTTCTTCGTCTCTCATTTTTTATTCAAAGATTAGATGCAAATGATTTTGCAAAATATGTGACAATCATATCAGCTCCTGCACGCTTTATGGAGTAAAGTATTTCTTTCGTCATTTCATCTTCATTAATCCATCCTTTCATTGCAGCACCTTTGACTAATGCATATTCACCAGATACACTGTACGCGGATACTGGTATATTGAATTTTCTCTTAGTTTCTGCAATTAAATCAAGATATGTTAAGGCAGGTTTAATCATTACAATGTCAACTCCCTCATTGATGTCTGTTTCTACTTCTCTCATCGCTTCTCTTGGATTAGTAAATGGAACTTGGTATGTTCTTCTATCACTAAATTGAGGTGCACATTCTGCAGCATCTCTAAATGGTGAATAAAAATTAGATCTATGTTTCGCAGAATGAGACATTATAGAAACATCAGAAAATCCTGCGTTATCAAGACCACTTCTAATTGCAGACACTTGCCCATCCATCATCGCTGATGGTGATACAACATCCACTCCAGCCTTTGCTTGACTAACCGCAATCTTTGCTAACGTGGCAATGCTAGAATCGTTATCTATCTGTTCATCTCTAATTAATCCACAGTGTCCAGATGATGTATACTGACAAAGACACACATCAGCCATTATTACAATCTTATCACCAAAATTTTTCCGTATTTCTGAAATAGCTTTTTGCACAATACCATGATCTACGAACGCTGATGTACCTTCATCATCCTTATTCTGAGGAATCCCAAATAGCATTACGGCTGGAATACCTAATTCTGCTATTGCATCGACTTCATTGACGATTTCAGAAAGTGGAAATCTTTCAATTGCTGGCATTGATTGAATTTGTTTTTTAGTCTGAATTCCTTCTTCAACAAATATTGGACAAATCAAGTCTTTTGGAGATAGTGACACCTCCTGAACTAAATCTCTTATCTTTTCAGTTTTCCTTAATCGTCTAAGTCTTCTAATGGGGAAATTAGACATACCGTATAGTCATTTTGATAGAATATAATTCCTAAGCAGGTATCTTTTCTTCTAAACTGAAATCATGGTCGACAAAATATTCTACCCTCGTCTTTTTAAATTCTCTTGCACTAAACAGAATTTTGTATTCATCAACGTTGATTTGCTTCTGAATTTGTCCAGCAACTTTTCCCGCTTCTTCGAAAGATTTGCAATGAATCATTGAAAATACATTATATGGCCAGTCTGGATATACAGGTCTTTCATAGCAATGGCTTACCTGTGGAAAAGCACCAAGTTTGTCTCCAACTTCACTAATTCTCTCTTTCGGAACTTTCCAGACAATCATGCCGTTAGCAGTAAATCCAGCTTCTCTATGACGTAAAATAGCAGCATATCTTCTCATAACTCCAATCTCTTCATAATGATATAACTTTTCAAAAATTTTATCCTCGGTCATTCCCAAACTTTCGGCAGCCTTTTGGAAAGGGTTGTCAACTATTTCCATATCTTTCTGAAGTTCTCTAATGAACTCCTTGTCTTCCTCTGTTGCCACAAACTTTACATCGGTGACTTTTTTCTTCTCTTCGGATGGCTTTACCTCATGTTTTTTATCATCAACCATATCCAGCTTTACACCAATCTTGAATAGCTGTAGTGTGGGAAGCATTCTAGTTTTTTTTATTCCATCTAACTTTGAAAATATATCAAGCTCCTTTTCCAAGTCGGCTCCAGGAGGAACAGCTAAGGTGAACCAAAGATTGAACTGGTGATTCCTTTCATAGTTGTGACTTACACCAGGATGCCTATTGATTTGATATGCAACATGTTCTAACTTATCTGGCTCAATCTCCATGGCAACCAAGGAACTAGTATACCCCAATTTCCTTGTGTCAAAGATTGCACTAAGCTGTCGCAACACACCATTTCTCTTTAACTGAATAAGCCTATCCTTCACTTCATCTGATGAAATACTAAATTTCTTTGCAATCTCATCAAATGGTCTAACAACCAATGGAAATTTCCATTGTATTTCATTTAGAATTTCAGTATCAAGTTTATCCATATCAGCCAATACACAAGATCTTTACTATCAATTAAAAAATGTAACTGACTTTCTTGAATCTATAAATATCATTCACGGTGCGCCAGAGTATTGATAGTTGATCTTCACTTAAAGGGTAATCTTGTTATCGTAGTTGGCTCTGGAAACGAGGGCATGAAGAAAGTGATCTCGCTTTTGACACAGGATTGTAAAATTCTTGTTATAAGCAGCACTTCAAACCCACAAATTGAGAAATATGTTAAACTGGGAAAAATTAAATTTAAAAAAATCAAACTAGAGAATGCAGGATTTCTTACAAAATACAAACCATATTTGGTTATGGCTACTACAACAGACAGGGTTCTAAACAGAAGAATTGTGGAGAAAGCTAGGAAGATGAAATCATATACCTATGCCTCAGATGATCCAGAGATTAGCGACTTTGCTCATCCTTCTGTGATCAATATCGCAGATACGGTACAAGTTGCAGTATCAACAGGTGGAAGCAGTCCTGCAATGGCAAGAAAGATTAAGATAAAAACAGAATCTTTTTTGAAGAAAAATATCTCAAGTGATGACATATATCAAATAAAACTACAGAAATTCGCAAGATCTGAGGCAAAACAAGTCATTCCAGTCCAATCCGATCGCAAAAAATTTCTATACGCCGTAATGAATGATAACTACGTAAAAGGATTATTAAAAGAAGGAAAATACAAAATTGCACAGGAACGAGTAAAAAAAATGCTGAGGGAATTAACGTGAAACAAAATATCATAAATGCTCGAGTGACTTTTAGGAAATCACCAATTCATGTTTTAGAAAGGTTTTCTTTTTCTAATGTCAGCGAGGCATATTCCTTATTCAAAAAGCATACCGAATTAAAAGAATGTGTTATTTTACAGACATGTAACAGGATTGAGATTTTTGCCACAGGTAGTGAGAAAGATTTTGATCAGATAAAAAAAACTTGGGCTTCAATTGCAGGTTTAGAAGAAAATGCATTTCAAGATAATTGTGATGTAAGTGTAAACACAGATGTCTATGAGCATCTTTTGAAATTAACATCAGGACTAGATTCTATGGTAATAGGCGAAGAACAAATTTTAGGTCAAATTAAAGATTCAATTACTTTTGCTAGAAACTCCAAAAAATCAGGGGAACATCTAAACACACTTTTTGATAAGGCTATACGAGTTGGCACACGTGTAAGAAATTCCACTGGTATCAGTAAAGGTAGTATATCAGTTGGTTCCATGGCAGTAAAACTTGCAGAAGAAAACGTAGATGATATGAAAGAGAAACAAATTCTTCTCATTGGAACAGGTGAAGCTGCAGCATTAGTTGCAAAATCATTGAACAGGCGTGGATATGGATTTTCAATATCTAGTAGAACTTTAGAACGCTCAACATCATTTTCAAAAACTGTTGGAGGAAATCCAGTTGATTTTAATGAAATACTACAGGGATTTGGTAGATATGATATCGTATTTGTAGCAACAACCGCACCATACTTTCTTGTGACTCATGAGAGAATTAGTGATGCTTTAAACCAAAAACAGCATGGAATGATGATTCTTGATCTGTCTAATCCACGTACGGTTGATGAAAAAGTTGCTGAATTAAGTGGAATTAAACTAATGAATATTGATCAAATTGCCGAAATGGTTGATAAAAATATGCGTAGTAGAATTGGTCAGAAAAATTCTGCAGAAGAAATAATTAAAGAAGAATTGCCCGTATTAGAGGCGTCAATGAAAAGACTAGAAGCAGAACCTGTTGTGAAAGATGTTTTCAAGAATATTGATTTGTTACGAATTAAGGAACTTGAAAAAGCATTAAGCATGCTAGGTGATATGGACGATGATAAAAAGAAGATAATTGATGATCTATCAAAGGCTATTGTTGAAAGTATAGTCACTACACCAATGAATAATCTTAGAAAACACACAGAACAGGGAAACACTGAACTGTTAAGTGCGGTTGAAAAATTATTTGAGTATAAAAAAAATAATTAATATTATATTTTAGTGATCAAACCGCATTTCATTTGATTTATGCTTGAAACCAACTTTTTCATAAAATGACTTTAAACTATCTTCGCAATTGAGTATTGTTTTGTAACACTCTCTCTTCTTTGCTATATCTAGTAGTGAGAGAACTAATTTCATTCCAATTCCTTGCCCCTCAAATTCTTTTTTAACAACAACATCCTCTATGTGACCCACAATTCCACCTTCGTGAATGAATTTCTGCTCAATTAATAATGTAGTAGATCCAACAATTTTTCCATCAAGTTCTGCAACATGTATTATGTGATTTTCATCATTTAGAATTTTATTTAAAATATTCTTTGCCGTGGTTTGCCCCAAGTCACTAGCATGTTTAAGATTATCAAGTGATTCTAAAAAACCATTTTCTAAATCAGATTCTGATATCTTTCTAATTATAATTTCAGGCATGATCAAATTTTACCCAGTTTTTTTCTGTATTCATTATTTGCTTTTTCATAAGTTTCTTTATCACCAATATCGATAAACCCTTTTTTGGAAATCACACTACTAACTTTCTTTTTCTTTACCAGGACTTTCTGTATAGTATCATCCATTCCATATGGCTTATTTTTTGGTATTAGTTGAAGCACTTCTGGTTCCATTACATAGCAGCCCATGTTAATTTTTGCGCTAAATTCTGGTTTTTCATTCCATGAAGTCACTCTTCCTGCGTTTGTTGTATCAATAACACCATATTTCAAATTAAATTTGTAGTCATAGAGACTCATCGTGACACTAGATTTGCTTTTTTTATGTTCTGCAATCATACTTCTTAAACTAAAGTTATAGATCGAATCTCCGTAAAGACAGACAAATGTATCATCAATAAATTTTTCAGCAGTTTTTAGCTGACCAGCAGTTGCAAGTGGTTTGTTTGAAACAGCATATTCAATTTTTATACCAAATTTTTCACCATCACCAAAATAGTCTTCAATTTTTTTTCGTAAATGGCTCACACAAAGAACAATTTCTTTTACACCATTTTTTTTTACCCATTCTATCAAATGTTCCAAAATTGGTTTTTCACCTAATGGCAGCATGGGTTTAGGAAGTGAATTTGTATATGGCTGTAACCTAGTTCCAAGACCACCTGCTAAAATAACTGCCTTCATGAATCTGTATTCAGTTTTGAGTTGTATTTATGTTGAATTACACAATTTTTAGTGACCTATGTCATCTTAGAAATTTTTTTGATTACATCATTTGGTGTATCACCAAAAACTAGAATCATTGGCTCCTTTCCCACATCTCCTTTGTGATATATGACATCAGGTGATTTTGTTTTGAGTGTATAATTTATCCCCCATTTTATAGATGATCCCTCTTTCAGTTTTGATTTCTTAGGTTCCTTTTTTCTATCATAACTTAAAACTTCTAAACCACAACTTTTCGCTTTTGAAATAATCTTAGGATCAAATTTAATATTAAGACCGGAACGGATGTTTGGAAATTTTTTGTTAACCTCAATCACTGCAGTTCCAACATGATGTGAGCCACCATAAATGATCTCACCAGCTGTCATAATTTCTTTACCTGATTTTACTAATCTACCAGATACTCCTAAAACATCTCTTATTGTTTTTGGTCTTTTTTTCGCAAGAACAAAATTCGTTTGGCATTCAGGAATTATCTTATACACATTCTTGATTTGTTTAAAATCATTTATTGAGTCTAATAATTCCATTTTTTCAACTGAATCTTGTTGATGAGTTATTCTAACACCTTTTCCAATATTTTTTGAATTTTTAATAGAATTGTAAGTATATTTTTTTGCAGTTCTTACAGCATATCTTAATGGAGTTTGTCTTGCAAGTGACACAGCTATTGATGCTGAATAGTTACATCCGCTTCCATGGTTTCTAATTGGAATCATTTTACCTGATATCTGATACTCCGTGTTTTTTTCTAGAATGAAATCAGAAATCATACCTTTTGATATTGATGCACCTGTGATAATAACAGATTCTGCACCAAGAGTTTGAATTTTTTTTGCAGATTTTTGTACATTTGTTATTCCCGACAAGATTTTTGCTTCATATTTGTTTGGAGTTATCACATTAGCCAATGGAACTATCATTTTTTTGTAATAGTCTAAAGCATTTTTTTTGAGAAGTACAGTACCAGTGGTTGATTTTATGATAGGGTCCACTACTATCGGAACATGACAATTTTTTAATTTTGAATAAATTACTTTAATGATGTCAGAATTATAGACCATTCCAATTTTGATTGCATCTATATGAAAATCTGATAAAACCGAGTCTAATTGTAATCTCAAATTTTTTGCAGAAACAGGTTCAATATTTGAAACATGTCTTGTATTTTGACTAGTGATTGCAGTTATGACAGTGAATCCATATACACCAAAATATGAAAAGGTCCTAATATCACTTTGAATCCCTGCACCTGAAGATGGGTCTGAACCTCCAACAGTTAGAATATTCATAATGATCGGATTTCAAACGACTGTTTAAATTTACCAGAAGCACTATAACCATTATGACAACACTGATGACCTCAGCTCGACGTGGTGTAGCAACTGATGAGATGAAACAAGTTGCAAAAGACGAACAAGTAACACTTGATTGGCTTGTGCCAAAAATTGCAAGTGGCTCTATTATTATACCAAGCAATAACGTACGACCACAGAAAATTCATAATGTTGGTATTGGAAAAGGTATGAAAACTAAGGTTAACGTCAATATTGGAAGTTCAACATTAAATGTCAATGTAGATGAAGAGATTGAAAAAGCCAAAGTTGCTGTAAAATATCACGCTGACACAATAATGGATCTCAGTGATGGAGGGGATGTGGGTAGTATAAGAAGATCCTTGTTGGAGGCAGCACCTATAACATTTGGTACAGTTCCTATATACGAAGCATATAATTTCGGTGTTGAAAAGCACAAAAACCCATTAGATATCACGGAAGATGACTATCTTAACGCATTTGAAAATAATATAAAAGACGGTGTTGATTATACCACAATTCATTCTGGAATAACAAAAGAAATTGCAAAGCGGATTTTAAAAGTTGAAAGATATGCAGGTGTTGTTAGTAAAGGCGGAACTATTACTGCCGCATGGATGTTAAAATATGATAAGGAGAATCCATACATTACTCATTATGATTATATGATTGAATTAGCACAAAAATATGATGTGACATTTAGTTTAGGTGACGCCCTACGACCTGGGTCTATTTTAGATTCACATGATGAACTTCAGGTTCAGGAAATGATTAACATCTCAAGATTAGCAAAACGAGCAAATGAGAAAGATGTCCAAGTTATGGTTGAAGGACCAGGTCATGTTCCACTTAATGAAGTTGCAGCCAATGTTAGGCTTGCCAAATCATTGATTGGGGATGTCCCATATTATGTTCTAGGTCCATTAGTGACTGATGTTGCATCTGGTCATGATCATATTGCTAGTGCAATTGGTGCAGCAGTATCTGCTAGTGAAGGAGTTGATTTACTTTGTTATCTTACACCATCGGAACATCTTGCATTACCAAATGCTGATGAAGTAAAAGATGGGTTAATTGCATACAGGATTGCCGCACACGCTGGAGATTTAGTCAAACTCAGAGAAAAAGCTATAAAATGGGATATGAAAATGACTGAGGCTAGAAGGACATTAGACTGGGAAAAACAATTAGCACTCTCAATTGATCCTGAAAAGGCAGCAAAAATTCATGGAAGAACTGGTCAACATCCAGGAAATAATGTACCGTGTACAATGTGTGGTGGTGCATGTGTCTATCTAATGCTTCCACAACAACGAAAATATGAAAAAAGTACTGAATTACAACAAACTGAATAGTAATTTTTCTAGGCTTGGGACAGTATTGAATTCTTTTAACTCTTGAATGTTAATCCACCTAAACTCTGAATTTTCCCAATTCAGTTTAATGTCATTTGTGTCTGTTTTAAAAAAAAATGAAAAAATTATCCATTGATGATTTGCATATTGGGGCGACTCCACAGTTATTTCATCACTAGATTTGATTAATGTGATGTATTCTTGCTTGATCCCAACTTCTTCAAAAATCTCTATTCTTGCTCGGTTAATTGGAAGTTCATTGTTTTCAATAATCCCGCTAATTCCAGCCCACAATCCTTTCATAGATTTAACTTTTTGACTGCGTTTGAGAATTAGGATTTTGTTATTATGCTTAAGAAATGATGTTACGATTCTAGTTTTTCTCATTAATTTTTCATTGTATTAACCATCCTGGTTAATTTCTTATATGATTTCCCTAAATCTATATTTTCGGAAAGTTTTTCTTTATTAGCATTAATGTATTCGACAATCTCATGACCGTTTCCTTCTTGGGCTGAAGTTAATAGACGACCTATGTCTTTCCAAAACTCTTCTGCAACTTTCCTAATGTCGGGATTTGAAATTATAGTTTCAATTAATTCAGGTGATTCGGTTAGTATGCTTTCTGCAATAATTTTTTGAGCTTTGAATGTGGTTCCAGCCATTTTTTCAGTGAGCAAAATTTTATCATCTTTTGCTAGGATATTTGCAAATGCTATATTAATCAGATGTGTAAGTCCTAAAATAATTGCAATTTTTTTATCATGTTCGTTTGAATCTATGGTCACAAAGCTAGCCTCAGGAAATAGATTTTTTGCTATTGTTAATTCCTTTTTTCCATCTTTAATTGGAATTGATATAATATTTTGGTTTTTTACTCCATTTGCACCAGGTCCAAACATGGGATGAATACAGATTGGACAAACTTTTGGAGGTATCTTTCCTAATGCAGTAGCTGTTTTTGATTTTTGGGATGTAATATCAATTAGGTATGATTCACGTTTCATTTCCTTTGCAATTAACCGAATAATCTCTGGAGTCTTTTTTGTTGGGGTTGACAATAATACATATTCCTTGTTCAGGATTGCACTAATCAATGATCCAGCTTGTTTGATATTTGTTGGAATTGGATTCTCTATATCAAAACCAGTTACATCAAATCCTTTTTTTACAAAGTAACTTGCAAGCCATTTACCCATTTGACCCCCGGCACCAATAATCGCAATAGTTTTGGTCATCATCCCTCATTGGTTCTTGCTTTTAATATGTCCATGCCTTGAATAATTTTTTCTTCTCCAACACATGCTGAAATTCTAAAAAAATGTTTGTAATCACCAAATGCATTACCTGGGGCTATTGCCAAACCATAGTCAAGTAGCTTTTCAGCTAATTCTGATGTATTAATTTCATTTTTTGTTCGTGCAAAAATGTACATTGCCCCATCTGGAATTTGAAACTCTAGTTCCATATCTTTGGCTAATCGGGATAAAACACTTAATCTTTGACCTATAATTTTTACATTTTCACTAACATCATCATTAATTGATTTCATTGCTACATATTGGATAGGCTCTGGAACATTTGTTAGGCATAACGATTGTAGCGTTGCCATTTTCTCAATAATTTTATTTGAACTTATGACATATCCAATCCTATATCCAGTCATTGAATGTGATTTAGAGAATGATTGTGTAATTATTGATTTTTCATAATCATACGAGAGAACACTCTTCCATTTTTCATTAGAATAATTACTATAGATTTCATCACTTAAAATATACAGATCATTCTTTTTTACAATTTCAAAAATTGAATCCAATAATTCTTTTGATAAAATTTTGCCAGTAGGATTATTTGGATAGTTTAAGACAATCATTTTTGTATTATTATTAATGGACGAATTGATATCTTCTAACGACGGTTCCCATTGATCTTCAAGTTTTGTCTTAATTGAACGGATTTTAACACCTGCATTGATTGCACATTGTCTATATGCAGACCAGGCAGGTTCAATTATAATTACTTCGTCACCATAATTGAGTAATGTTGAAAAGGCTAGAAAGACACCGAATCTTGCACCAGGAATAATCATTACATTTTCGGAATTTACTTTACAGTCAAAATGATTATTTGCAAATGTTGCTATAGAATCACGAAACTCTGGAATGCCTTTAACTGGACCATATTTTCCAAATCCTCCATCATAGATTTTTGATAGTGACTTTTGTACAGTCACTGGAGGTTTGAAGTCTGGTTCACCAACTTCTAAATGAATAATTTTTTTGCCTTGGCGTTCTAATTCTTTTGCTTTTAGAAAAATTGTAAGATGTGTTGGTGAGTCTGATGATTGAACTTTAACAGATTCGTTTAGTAAAAAATTTAGAAATCTTGTTGCGAGTGAATGGTCAAATCCCATCTCATCACACACTTTCATCATTTTTGTTCTTAATTCATCTTCTCTTGATTCATCTGTCACAACAAGACCTTGTTCATTTTTCAAATTCCCAATTTCTTTAGCAATGTCAGTTCTAGATTTCAATAATTTCAGCATATCAGCAGTGATATCCTCCATCTCTTTACGGAGTTTTTCTATGTCGGACATAATTTTACAAAACTGGTTTAACGAGTCCGCTTAGAAGTGCATGATCGGCTAGCGTTAATGAAACTAAGGAGTCAACTACAGGTGGCGCCCTTGGGACCACGCACGGATCATGTCTTCCAGTCACTTGTAATTTGATCTTCTTTTTTGTTTTTACATCAATAGTATCTTGGTATTTTGCAATTGACGATGCTGGTTTAAACGCAACGCGAAAAACTATTGGCATCCCATTTGAAATACCGCCTAATATTCCACCAGAGTTGTTTGTTTTTGTTAAAATTTTTCCATTTCTAATTATATACGGATCATTGTTTTGGGATCCAAACATCTCTGATCCTGCGAAACCTGAACCAAATTCTACTCCTTTAACTGCTGGAATAGAAAACATTGCTCTACTGATATCTGACTCTAATGAACCAAAAATTGGTTCCCCCAAACCAGGCGGAATATTTGTAGACACTGATTCAATAACACCACCTAGTGAATCACCTTTTTTTCTAGCAGCAAGAATACTTTTTTCCATCTTTTTAGCAATAGTTTTCGATGGGCATCTAACAACATTTGAGTAAATCCCTTTCCTAGATAGCACTTTCAAATTATTTACATTAGAATTATCCATTTTCACCTTTCCAATTTGACATGTGTATGCATTCGTCTCAATACCTAATTGTTCTTTAATCAATTTTCTTGCAACTGCACCACCCATAACATGAGTTGCAGTTAATCTTCCAGAAAATCTTCCACCACCTCTATGATCATTGAATTTTTTATATTTTACATATGCCGGATAATCGGAATGCCCAGGTCTCATCTCAGTTCTTAATTTTTCATAATCTGCAGATTTTTGATCCTTATTCCAAATGATCATTGTAATTGGTGCACCAGTTGTACTACCTCTAAACGTACCAGAAATAATTTCTACTTTGTCATCTTCTTTTCTTTGTGTTGATACAAGAGACTGTCCCGGTTTTCTCAGGTCCAGCATTTTCTGAATATCTTTTTCGGTTAAATCAAGACCTGCTGGACATCCATCTAAAACAGTTCCAACACACCTGCCATGGCTTTCTCCAATACTAGTTAAAACTAAACGTCTACCAATAGTATTACCAGTCAACAATAAAAGATCATCTTAGATGCTTATAATCGTTCTATATCAATGATATTCTTGCACCACAATTTTGCAGATTGGAAATAAAATCTGGGTATGAGATACTAGCCGAATCAGGATCTGTCACTAAGCAATCACCTATGAACATTGCTACAATTGCAAATGCCATGAATAATCTATGATCTGCATGTGAATCTAGTTCTACACCATTCACCAAATCACCTTTCTTCAAAATCATACCATCATCTTTTTCAGAAACTATCACGCCAACCTTCTTCAATTCATTACATATTATTGCGATTCTATCAGTTTCTTTGTATCTAGCATGTTTTACATTGTAAACTTCAATCTGATTTTTACATTTTAGGACAAGAATAGCTAGTGCCGGTAAAAGATCTGGAGTGTCAGATAGATCAAATTTTCCACCGTCTAATAGTTCTGGAGATTTAGTTGTTATAGTATCACCATCTAATATCACACTCACGCCTAGTTTTTCTAGAATATCCACAATTTCTTCGTCACCTTGTGGTAATTCGCCAAGATTTATCTTAATTTTCAATGAATCACCCAAGAGAACATTTGCAGCTAACAGTAAAGCAAGATTTGAAAAATCAGATGGGACTGTAAACGTGGTAGGTTTGTAAATTTGATGTTCAATAGAGTATTTTTTGTACGACTCGATAACTTTTACATTGACACCAAATTTATTCATTGTAGTAATTGTCAAATCAATGTAAGGTTTTGAAACAACATTTCCATCAATTTCAATTGTTAATCCATTATCTAATCTGGGTGCAATAATTAATAATGCAGAAATAAATTGACTAGAAACATCACCATCTATGTTGACATAGTCTCCTTTTATTTTTCCCTTAATTGTAATTGGAGGTTTACCATCATTTGATTCTGTAGTTATACCTAGTTTTTCTAGAGAATTTAGAAAAGGTCTCATGGGTCTTTTTTTAAGACTGTCATCACCAGTTAATTCTGTGTTTCCACCTGACAACGCTGCAATAGCAGCTGCTATTCTTAATGTTGTTCCTGAGTTTTCAGCATTAATCATAGAACCTTGTACTCTAGAGTTAATTGAATTTTCAATTGTAATTGTGTCATCTGATTCATTAACTTGAACACCAAATGCCCTACAGGCATTAATTGTTGAAATCGTATCATCTGAGCGAAGAATTTTTTTTATTATGCTTTTTCCATCAGATAACGCTGAAAGAAATATTGCTCTATGTGTATAACTCTTGTTTGCAGGGCAGGTCAGTTCACCACTCAGATTTGATTTTTGAATTTTACACTTCATGCACTTCAGCTTTTTTATTATTAATATTAGAAATTATTATGTTTCCTTCTAACGATGAAAATTGCTTCTTAATATGTGAATTACGACCTTTTTTCGTAATTGCAACAATAGATGGACCATTTCCTGAAACTGTTGCACTAAGTGCACCTTTTTGTACTAATCTTAAAATTAATTCAGGCTCTGAATTTAAAATAGACGATGTTGCTATGCCGTTAAGTATTGAAGCATTCCAGTAATCACCATTTTTTGCTAATTCCCAGGCTTTCTCAAAGGCAGGCTTAAATTTTTTTAATTTTTTTAAATTTCCACGTTTTCGTGATTTTGGAAGAAAAATTATGGCTTGCAAATTATTGGGTGCTGGACGCCGAAGTATCAAATTTCTCTTATAATTATTAGTCACATTAAATCCTCCATAATAACACGCACACGCATCATCATATGCACCTGTTACACTGACCTTGGTTTGTATTGATGATTCAACTCCTATCTTTAAGATTTCTTTATCTGTTAATTTTCTTTCAAATGCTTTTGCACAAGCCATTGATACTGCAGTTGAAATCGCACTTGAACTCTTGAGACCATAACCAGTTGGAATATTTGATTTGAAATCCAATTCCAGTTTTACTTTTTTTAATTGTTTTTTTGGAACAGTATTTTCTATTACTTTATTGATTAATCTAGAACTAATTGTTTTATTATCAGAAGTTATAGAAATTCCTGTACCATCTCTTAATTCTAATCTAGTTTTTACAAATGTATCTATACCCAATGTGGCACCATTGCCTGTTGCAATAGCACTTACAATTGAAACTGCACCGTGAACTGTACTCTCTACAATCACCATTTAAAATCCTCCAATTATTGCTTTTTTCATTGCATCATACGGCGCTTTTTGTTTCAACCAAATTTCAAACGATCTGGCTGCTTGTCCCAACAACATTTCATAACCATAAATAATTTTGGCATTTTTCTTTTTAGCAATCTTAATCAATTCAGTATTAACTGGTTTGTAGACAATATCATAAACTACTGTTTTATCAGTAATTAATTTTGTTGGTATAATATTTGGTTCACTTTTTAATCCTAGTGAAGATGCGTTTACAACAAATTTATACGACTCATTCAGTTTTTCAACCTCATCAATTGATATTGTGTCTGATTCAACTTCAAGTTCTCTACTAAATTTTGCTAATTCCTCAGCTTTTTGTTTAGTTCGATTAATTATTGTAATTTTTTTTGCGTGTTCTTTTGCAAGTCCAGCTATTATTGCTCGTGATGCACCACCTGCACCTAGCAGTAAAACATTTGAATTTTCTATTGGTATCTCTCTATTTTTTATAGGCTCAAGAAAACCGTCCATATCGGTATTGTAGCCTTTTAGATTTCCATTGTCATTTACAATTGTATTTGCAGCACCTATCAGTCTACAGTTTTCATCTACAGCATCGAGTAATTGCATGATTTCAATTTTGTGAGGAATTGTGACATTGAAACCAGAAATTTTAATTGATTTTAAAGATTGGATTCCTGATTCCAGTTCATTTTTACCTATTTTATAACCAATATACGTGCATTCCAAATTCAGGTATCTATATGCAGCATTATGAATAGTTGGTGAAAGTGAGTGATCTATTGGATCCCCTATAACTGCAAATGTTTTAAGCATATTATTTTTTTAAAAAGGATTGATATAACATATCCCCTGTTGTTATAATTTAACAATTATAATTCAACTCATTTTTCTTATTTCATCTAAACTAAACTGACCTGGTGCGATTGGTTTTCCTAATGACACATATGTGAATTGGCTTCCCATATGAAGACAAAGAATTCTTGTAAATCTTCCTTCTTCACCCATTGAAAATGCAATTAGTTTGATGCCTGAAGTATTATTGTATAATGACATTATTCTTGTTGCATCATTAACCGTCTTTGCCATAGTCACGATTTTTATATGATTTGAGAACTTTTTCATATTTTTCAATTTTTTATTCAAACTTGGCAAATTTGGTGTCTTTCTGAAATCATGCCATGAGACTAAAATTTTCGTTTTAGAGTCTTTCATATATTTTAGAAATTTTTTATCTTTTCGTAAGGTGTTAAATTCAATATCCATTAAAAATGGATTATATTCTGCAATAAGTTTTAAGATGGATTTTCGTTCATTTTCGGAGCCTACAAATTTGCCACCTTCATTCTTAGGTCGTAACGTACAAACACATCTAGTTAATTGCTTTTTTACTAATTCAAGAGATATGGGAATATCTTTTGGTTTCAAAAAATCAAACCTTATTTCTACAAATTTAGATTTTTTTAATACATTTTTGACTATTATAGAAAGTTTTTTTGGATTATTTTCTGTAATAGCAACACAGGTTTTGTATTTCATTATTTTTCCAAAATATACTCATCTGATACTTCCATACCAAAGTGTCTACCAGTAGCTGGTTTTGCAAATGCTAAAACTGAATCACCTTTTTTTAAGTGTGTGACAGATACCAATTTACCATTTGATTTGACGAACCGTATAGTTTCTGCATCTTGGGCTATAATACCACCTATTTCATCTCCAACCTTGGCTTTTATCATTAACATTGGTCTACGTTCTATTTTACATCGGCCAATAACTGCTCGACGTGCTTTCCCTTTTGAATTAAGAATTAGTACTTCACTACCAGTTTCTAATTCTGAAAGATACTTAGTAGTACCATCAGGAGATATAGTATAACAATGAACTGCACCTGCGTTTACCCTAAATGGTCTTGGTGACGTAAACGAAGATCCGACTGATTCATTATGTACTAGGAACATGAAATTTGCTCTACTGCCAATAAGCATTCCCTCACCTTTATGTAACATTGATGCTGTATCAACACAAACTCTTTCACCATCACCAACTTCCTGGATATCCAATACTTTAGCAGTTTTTAGCTCAAAACTTTTTGAACCCAAATTTACTAATGTCTCTTTAACTTCACTAAGTGAACTAGTTTGAAAAATAACACCGTCTACACCTACATCTAATATTGAAAACATCTTTCTTACTTCTTTGGCATTCCTTGCAACAGTAAAGATTTCTGTATGGATCTTATGTAATTTAGCTATTATGTTTTCTAAGGGAATTATCTTCCAATCTTTTACTTCTATTATTACAAAATCTAATCCTTTTTTTGCAGATTCGAAGATATTATCGATATCTTTGTTTGATAAAACTTTGAATTTACGCCCAATTTTTTTACCTCTAATCTTTGATACCTTTTCCTTATCGAGAACAACATATTTTGCATTAGTGGACGTGTAAATTGTCTGAATCTTTGATTTTTTATTTAAAATAGACTTTGGATCTGCATAAATCATTGTCACCCCCTCATCTTCTAGTTGATTTACAAATTTTGTAAATTGATTTTTTCCAACTTTAGGATGGATAATTAGTTGTTTATTCTTGACCAATTTTCTCTGCTGCCTCCTTTGCTGTTTGTTTCTTGAAGATAACTCCAGCTAATGCTTCTACCATTTTGTGTGGTTTTTTATGAGCAAAAATATTTCTTCCAAATGTCACGCCTTTGGCACCTGCAGTCATTGCATCTTCGGTCATTTGTAAAATGTCCATGTCAGTGTTTGCTTTAGGACCACCTGCAATTACTACAGGTACAGGTATACTTGATACAACTTTTGCAAACGAATCAACATCACCTGTATAAACAGTTTTAACAATATCAGCACCGCATTCTGCACCAATTCTTGCAGCATGTGCGACAACTTCTGGATCATGTGGATCTTTAATATTTTCACCTCTGGGATACATCATTGCAAGTAATGGCATATTCCATTCATGGCATTGCTCTGAAATATTTCCTAATTGTTCTAACATTTCCGGTTCTTCCTTCCCACCTATGTTGATGTGTAACGAAACACCATCTGCTCCAAGTCTTACTGCCTCTTTAACAGAACCAGTTAACATTTTTCTATTTGGTGCAGTTGATAATGATGTACTAGATGAAAAATGAACTAGTAATCCTATTTTAGTTGGTTTAGGAAGTGTTTTCATAATACCTTTGTTAATTATTACACTTGTTAGTCCATGATGCTCACATTTGTAAATCATTGAATGTGGATCTTCTAATCCCTCAATCGGACCATTGGAAATTCCATGATCCATTGGTATACAAAGCATTTTGCCCTTGTGAAGAATACGATTCATTCTAATTTCGATACCTGATGTCATAAGTGATCTCCTTCGCATTCCATACTTAAAAATTCCCAAAATACATTTTTTATGGCTAATTTTTTTCTAAGGATTAAATATTCATTGTATAGTATGTGATTAATTGAGCCAACTTACACAACAATTACACTCAAGTGAAATTAGTGATATTCTTGAAAATTCACTAAATGGGTTAAGACCAACCAAAGATGACTATCTAAGATTACTTGAATCAGATGATATACAACTAATGGGGTTAGTTGCAGGTAAACTAACAGAGAAAAGATTTGGAAAAAAAGCCACTTTTGTTAACAACATAATTCTGAATTATACAAATGTGTGTGTCACCGATTGTATATTTTGTGCATTTTATCGTCCACCAAACCACGATGAATCTTATACACTAACATTGGATCAAATCGAAGCAAGAGTAAAAACTGGATGGGATATGTTCAAGATTCGCCAAGTATTGATTCAAGGGGGTCATAATCCAGACCTTGGCATAGAATACTATGAGGACTCATTTAAGATGATACGCTCAAAGTTTCCTGAAGTAGGTGTACATGGATTATCAACTTCTGAAATTGATATGATTGCAAAAGTTGAAAAAACAAGTACAAAAGAAATTTTATCTAGATTAAAAGATGCTGGCTTGCAATCAGTTCCCGGCGCTGGTGCTGAAATTCTAACAGATTCTGTTAAAGAAATTATTAGTCCAAAAAAAATTAACAGTGATGAATGGCTCAGAATAATGAGGGAGTCATTTGAATTAGGTCTTCCGGCATCTGCAACAATGATGTATGGACATGTTGAATCAAATCAAGATATAGTAGAGCATTTTGAAAAAATTGTCGAACTACAAAAACAATCAAATGGCTTCATTGCATTTATTCCTTGGAGCTTTGAGCCAAATAATACGTTAATGCAGCAAAATGGAACAGTCACGCATGGGGCTGGTGGAATACAGCTTCTAAAGATGATTGCAATATCTAGATTAATTCTTGATGGACTGATTAATCATATACAATCATCTTGGTTGACAAATGGAATTGGTATGGCACAACTTGCTTTACAATATGGTGCAGATGATTTTGGTGGAACCCTAATAGGCGAAGAAGTTGTATCATGTACTGGTTCACGCTCCACAGAACTTACTGACAAAAGAATTATTGATTCAATTAAACAGATTGGATATTCAGTTGAAGAACGCGATAATTTTTACCAGACAGTTTCTATGCATTAAATTCCGTATTCATCCCATTTTGAGTCAACTAAGTTCTTAGTTTCATCATCAACCTGTACTTTTTCTTGAATTTCTCGTTCAAAGCCCTCTGCTAAAGTTTTTTGTGTTGCATCGATTCCAAGTTTTGAGCCTAAATTAACCAATGGTGACGCTGGATCTAATGTGTCTGTAGGTGTTCTATCAATAATTGTGACATCTCTTGCTGCATCTGTTCTCGTTGTTATAGCCCAAATTACATCATTCATATCATGCACATTTACATCATCATCTACCACTACAAACATTTTCGTTAGTGCGAGCTGTCCCATACCCCATAAACCCATCATTACTTTTTTTGCCTGTCCTGGGTATGTTTTTTTGATGGAAATTATTGCCATACCTTGGAACCATCCAGCACCTGGCATATCAAAGTCAACTACTTCAGGATGAAACATTTGAATTAATGGCAAAAATGATCTTTCAATCACTTTTCCAATATACGCATCTTCTAAAATTGGTTTACCAACAACTGTTGTAAGATATATTGGATTTTTTCTTTGCATTATTCCTGTTAATGTAAAAGTTGGGTATGGTTCTTTTGGTGTATAATATCCAGTGTGATCACCAAATGGTCCTTCATCTCTGATATCTGATGAATCAACATAGCCCTCCAAAACAATTTCAGCATTTGAGGGAACATCAATATCAACAGTCTTACATCTCACTGTGTTAATTCCCTTCTTTCTAGTAATTCCAGCAAAAAGATACTTGTCTAATCCTTCTGGAACTGGCGCAACAGCTGAAAAGATTGTGGCAGGCTCTCCACCAATGATTATAGCAGTCTCTATTCTATCGTTGGTTTTCTTTGAAATAATTTCATGTTGTGCACCACGTTTATGCTTTTGCCAATGCATTAATGCATGGGTATCATCGATGATTTGAATTCTATACACACCAAGATTCCTAACTCCTGTCTCTGGATGCTTAGTAGCAGTCAAGCCAAATGTAATGAATTTGCCTGCATCACCTTTCCATGTTTTTAAGATTGGGATTTTACTGAATGCCGGGTTTTCATCAATTACTTCCGTAACCGGTCCACTTTTTTCCAAGTTAGGAAATGATTCACTCATCTTTGAAAGCTCTGGTAATTTTTTTATTTTATTAAAAACACCTTTAGGAATTTCCATTTTTGTTATATCTGTAATTCTTTTTCCAATCTCTGTAAAGTCATTTGTCTCTAATGCAAGTTCTAATCTTTTCATTGATCCAAATGCATTACCAAGTATTGGCATATCATAGCCCTTTACATTTTCAAACAATAACGCAGGACCATTTTGATACATTGTCCGTCTAAGAATCTCTGCAATCTCTAAATCGGAACTAACCTCTGTTTTTACACGTCTTAATTCATTTGCTTTTTCTAAAATCTCAATTAATGTACGTATATTGTCGATTGGCATGAATCAGTTCATTTCTGTGAAAGTATAAGCTTAACTCGGTTGTTAAAAAATTTACATATAGTAAGAGTTAAAATTGGTTTTGGACGTAAAACTACGATGACTGAAGAAGATTTTTGTGTGGTTTGTAAGGGAGTAGGAACTATTGAATTACTGAATTCTACATGTCCATTCTGTAATGGAACTGGAGAAAAGACCAAATCCGCTGAAAGTTACTTGGAATCTCACATCTGTCAATGTATTTTTCTAGATAGAAAACAATGTCCTATCTGTGAAAAGAAGTGTCATCATGACACACCTAATAGACCTAAAGTTTTGATTGATCCAATGTAATCATGGCATTGGTGGCAACTCACTTTTCTTTCCATGACCACCAGATCCAAATTTACAATAAAAACACATGTCAGATTGCATATGAGTAAGATGTTGGATTTGTATAGCGCCAATTTTTAATGCGATCTTTGTTAATATTTTATATTTTAATGGCATTGCAGGAATTACCTCATCCATGTAAACCTTGTAATGCTCAGGACAAAATTTCAGTGTAACTTTGCTTGCTTCAGTGCCTTTCTGGTTTACTTGTTTTGTAAAGTTAATCTGCTCTCTAATGTATTCGTGTTTTGGACAAGGACAATTTTTTCCTCCAGGATGTTTGTATGCTGGAGTATTTTTCCAGTCAAATCCCGGGTATTCTTTTTCAAAATCGTCCATTAACACACTATATCCAATATTCTTTATAAAACAGATCATTATTTTGAGCGCAAATCGAGCACAATCTAAATAAACCCGAGTTTTCTACTTCTTGCTATGGCAACTGCAAAGAAACGTACATCGACATCTAAAAAAAAGGCAGCCAAAAGATCAACAGCTAAAAGATCAACAGCTAAAAGATCAACAGCCAAAAGATCAACAGCCAAAAGATCAACAGCCAAAAGATCAACAGCCAAAAGATCAACAGCCAAAAGATCAACAGCCAAAAGATCAA
>CAYQPZ010000003.1:0-5762 GCA_964419505.1 uncultured Candidatus Nitrosopelagicus sp.
GAAAAGACGAGTTTATCTCTAATAATAAAAAACTAATTAAATCTCTAAAAAACTTCCGTGAACATTATGTTCGAGCCCCAAAGATGAATTAAATGAACCTGAAGACTTCAATTCTAGAGTACATCAATGATGTGAAATCTGGTACGTTTACCGTGGAAGAATTTACATCTGTAACTATTCAGAGAATTAAGAATGTTGATGGTGACGTGCATGCATATCTTTCATTAAACGAGTCTGCAATTGACGATGCAAGAATAATTGATAAGAAAATCTCTGCAGGTGAGAAAGTGGGGACATGTTATGGATTTCCTATCTCAATTAAAGATAACATATGCATCACAGGTACAAAAACCACATGTGCCTCAAAAATTTTAGAAAATTTTGTTGCACCATACACTGCTACAGTTGTAGATAAACTTCAAAGTGAAGATGCCATAATTACAGGAAAAACAAATTTGGATGAATTTGCGATGGGGCTGACTACCGAATTTAGTGCATATGGTCCTACAAAAAATCCATGGAATTTGAAATATGTTCCAGGCGGTTCCTCTGGTGGAAGTGCCGCATCAGTGGCTGCAGATGAATGCCTGGCATCATTAGGCTCTGATACAGGAGGGTCTGTTAGAAACCCTGCAAGTTTTTGTTCAGTTGTAGGTCTAAAACCAACTTATGGTTTGATTAGTAGATATGGACTAATTTCTTATGCAAATAGCATTGAACAGATTGGTCCAATAACAAAAACAGTCAAGGATTGTGGTTTTCTGTTGAACATTATTGCAGGACAAGACAGCAATGATGACACTACAATTGATAACAAACAATCAGACTATTTGAAAAATATTGAAAATGGAATTGAAGGAAAACAAATTGGAATAATTAAAGAGATGACTACTGATGGTCTAAGTCCTGAAGTTTCAGATGCAACAAAAGACATGATTCAAGATTTTGAAAAGTTGGGAGCTAACTGTGAAGAGGTTTCCCTACCAACCATACCATATACCGTTGCAGCATATTACACAATTACATCTACAGAGGCTGGAAGTAATCTTGCAAGATATGACAATATTAGATATGGTTATGATCTTGATTCTGAAGGGTATGAATACAATTCATATATTTCAAAATCACGAACTAGATTTGGTCCTGAAGTTACACGAAGAATAATTTTGGGAGGGTTTGTACCTTCTGCAGGACATGCAGGTAAGTATTTCCTAAAAGCATTGAAGGTTAAATCAAAATTAATTTCCGAAGTGAACAATGCATTTGAAAAATTTGATTTTCTTATATCACCTACTGCACCAGTACAACCATTCCAATTTGGAGAAAAAATAAATGATCCAGTGACATTGATGTTGTTAGATTACAATACAGTTACTGCAAATCTTACTGGGAAACCTGCAATATCTGTTCCATATCGAGTTGTTGATGGTTTACCAATAGGAATGCAGATTATGGGAAACAGTTTACAGGAAGAATCATTGTTACAGGCAGCATATGCATTAGAATCAAAAACTGAATTGCCGGAGGTTCCATTATGACCAAAATTGGATTAGAAATTCACTGTCAATTAACAAAATTAGAGAGTAAATTATTTTGTTCTTGCAAGGCTAACTATCGTGAATTTGAGCCAAATCATAACATCTGCCCAATTTGTATGGGATTGCCAGGCTCACTTCCTAGATTAAACCAGAAAGCTGTGGAATCTGCTACAAGCATAGCCATGGCGCTAAATTGTGATACACCTGAAAAAATTGCATTTTTCAGGAAAAATTATTTTTATCCTGATTTACCAAAAAACTTCCAAATCACACAACTCAATGTCTATGGTGATATGAGTGTGGGAGGAGAGGGACATGTTGGTGTCGAAGGTAAAAAAATCAAAATCAGACGTATTCAATTGGAAGAAGATCCTGGCAGACTCATCTACGAAGGTGAATCTGAAAGAACAAAGATTACTCTTGTAGATTACAACAGAGCAGGAACCCCTTTGGTGGAAATTGTAACAGATCCTGATTTTGAAAACCCACGTCAGGTCAGAGTGTTTCTAAATATTTTGTCCGATTTGTTAGAAAATCTTGGAGTTGCAGAACCTGGTCTGGAAGGTGCAATGCGTGCAGACGGTAACGTATCCATCGAAGGTGGAAACAAGGTTGAGATAAAAAATATTGGTTCCTTTCATGATTTAGAAAAGGCATTACATTTTGAAATTACACGACAACAAAGTTTGTCTGAAAGAGATATTGAAATTTCTCAAGAAACTAGACACTGGGATGATAGACGAAAGATTACCGTCAGTTCTAGAAGCAAGGAAGAAGAGCAAGATTATCGTTATTTCTTGGAAAATGATATACCTTGGGTAAAAATTTCTCAAGAAACACGAGATTCTCTTAAGAAAGATTTGCCTGAAAGTATTAGTTCAAAGAAAGAAAGGTTTGTAGAAAAATTTGATATTGCCCCACAGGTAGCAGATATTCTTGCATCAGACAAATATTATTCTAACTTGTTTGAAAACGCACACTCTGATTCAGATGCAAAAGATATTGCAAATCTAATAACTACTGATTTAATGGGTTTTGTTGATACGAAAGAGAAACGGAAAGAATCCAAATTAACTTCACAGCATTTGTCTGACCTGGTTACTGCAATTAATGATAAAATACTGACTAGAACATCATCCAAAACAGCCTTACAGGAGATTGTAAAATCTGGCAAATCTGTAAAGGAATTGCTTACAGAGATGGATTTGGGTCAAGTGTCAGATTCATCTGAAATCGAGAGTATAATTATGCAGGTCTTTGAAGAGGAGAAACAGGCAGTACTTGATGCAAAAGAAAATCCAGAAACCGTTAACTATCTTGTAGGCAAAGTCATGCAAAAAACAAAGGGAAAGGCTGATCCTACAAAAACTCTGGAACTCATAAAATCAAAGATTCATACCTAGAAAAAAGGTATAGCAAAATCATAGATTCAAAGGTTTTTTATCATCTAATACTAAGATAGAATAGGATCAGTTAGTTAATGAGATGAAAGTCTCATTTTCTAACTTTTTTAGTTAACACTAGTTTCAAAAATATTTTTGTAAAAATCATTGGGTTCAACAAGAAGTGATTTCAGAATTAATTCGCTTACTGTTTTTTACAGATACATTTAGGGCGTTTTAGATGACACTTGTTACAATAATGTCTTTGTGTTCGAGCTATTGCCATACTCAAACATGCGAGTAAGTGAATAAAGGTTTACTGTTTGATCATTATAGTATTGGATCCGAAGGAATCATAGTGGTATCATTTAATACAATTAATTCTGCTTCATAATTCGGCAAACTCATCACCATCTTAGGAACTCAGAGAGAACCTCGTCTAATTTATAATCATCAGCAATAATACTGAAAATTATCAATTATAAAGAATTTTCAGACAAACCTACATGTTATTATGAAAACATGTGCCTTCGCCAGTGTGACATGCTGGACCTGATGGTTCAACCGAATAGATCAGTGCATCAGAGTCACAATCAACCAATATCTCTTTGACTTTCTGTGTATTGCCAGACTCTTCACCTTTCATCCAAAGCTTATTTCTGGAACGACTCCAAAACCACGAGTTACCGGTCTTTTTTGTAAGTTCAAGTGATTCTTTGTTTGTGTATGCAAGTGTTAGTACCTGTTTAGAGTTTGCATCTTGCACTATTACAGGAACTATTCCATCGCCCTTGTCAAAGTCAATGTTATCTATCGTCTTTTCCATCCCTATCTACTTCCAATTTCATTTGCAACCATTGGTAGAAATGCGCCTACATCAGATACAATTCCAAGTGCCTGCCATGTTCCTCTATCCATTAGTTTAGTCACGGTTGGCTGGTTGATATCGACTACTATGACCTTCACATCAGCAGGTAACATGTTTCCAGTGGCTATGGAGTGAAGCATTGTAGACACCATGATTACCATACTTGCGTCTTTTAGCACTTTTTTGTACTCTTTTTGTGCTACTGCAACATCTGTTATCACATCTGGAAGTGGACCGTCATCTCGTAAAGAGCCAGCTAGAACAAATGGAATCTTTTTTCTTACACACTCATACATGATTCCGCTCTTCAGTTTCTTTTGCTGAACCATTTTTTTGAGTGAGCCAGCTTTGAATACAGAATTAATTGCTTGCATGTGGTTACGGTGTCCACGTATTGCCAATGTTCCATCTTTAACTTTCATACCAAGTGATGTTCCTAATGTTGCATATTCAACATCATGTACGGCAAGTGCATTGCCAGCTAACACTGCATTGATATATCCTAATCTCACTAGTTTAGCAACTGCGTCTGCAGCACCAGTGTGAACTATTGCTGGACCTCCTACCAGAATAATTTTTCCGCCTTTCTTTTTTGTATTTTTTATATCTTCAGCAACTTTTCTTGCAATGTGTTGTGTTGGTCTTTCACTAGAACTGCCACTTCCCATAAACTGGAATATATTCATTCCCTCACGTGGTCTTTCTGGTGGTGTCACTTTGACTCCGTCTTCACCAATGATGATTTTGTCTCCTTTCGTTACATCACGTACTGGAACGCACTGTGCTTTGTTTGATTTTACTACAATGCATTTGTCCATCATCATGTTATCAACCTGAATCCAACGTTTGTTATGGAAAACTTGTGTATGATTATTGGTAGTACTGTAGAAGTTTTCTGGCATCACCATGTTTTTTGGGGCAGATCTTAATTTCACTGATTTTTGTGATTTTAGTGTTGCACCAACTCTGTAAATTGTCTCTAAAATTTCATTCAGATGATTCTGATTTTTTCCAATAACTTTGATTTTTGCGAAACTTTCATCAGTTTTTAGTTTACCAACCTTAATTTTTGTAACTTCAAATTTTCCATCTAAATCCATTATATTATCAAAGATTTTTGTGAGAATCATAGAATCTATAAGATGACCCCTAACCTCAACGTCTTTTGAATACTTGTTCATTTTAATGACAAATCAACACGCAAATATAAAATTAGACAGGTAAAGCAACTTTGCCCTTGTACTCTGGAATATTGCCTTTTTGAAGTAAACTAACTATCTCATCTTTTTGTTCCTGACTCAATCCCTGTACCAATGCCTTAGATATCCCATTTTTATCACATAGAGTTAAAATGTAGCCACTTGAATCAGTCAAAACAAAACCTGATGATTCATCAACAACTGCATACAAGTTCTCCTCACCTACCGGTTCCCAAATCTTTGTTTTATTATCACGTAATGCAAGTGCAGGCATTGCTCTATCATTGGAAATTGAATTAAGATATGCTCTTGCAGATTCTACTCTTTTTTGACCAACCTTTAATGCCTGAAAATACTGCATAGTAAAATCTCAGTATTTCAAATAATATTTATCTTTCATAATACTCAACTGGATAATCAAACTGTTTGTTATAGTCAACTGTGTGCCAAAATTTTTCATCATCAATATCCCTACCTTCAGATAACCAGACATTTAGTACTTTTTGCATGAATAGTCTTGATGTATCATCGATATCTGGTCTTTTACCTGTACGTTTTTCTATTTCATCTCGATCTTCTTTAAAAATTTTTAATATTTTTTTTAGTTCTTTACCATTTCTGATGGATTGTTTTTCCTTAAATTTGGCTATCTTTTCCTCTTTAGATTTTCCAAATAAGTCCATAATTAGATTAAAATTCACTTCTTTAAGTATAATTAAGGGCATAAAAGTTAGAAATTAGAAATGCCATTCGAGCGAAGACCTAGAGAAATGCA
>CAYQPZ010000003.1:5862-33540 GCA_964419505.1 uncultured Candidatus Nitrosopelagicus sp.
CAAAGCAACATGTGGAGACTGTGGCAACGAATGTGAAATACCATTTGAGCCAAGAAACGACAAACCAGTCTATTGTAGTGATTGCTTCCAGAATCATAAACCAGATAGAACTGAAAGAAGTGGTGGACGATCTGGAGATAGAAGTGCTGGTGGTTACGGAAGAAATAACCGCAGTGGTGGGCGATTTGGAAGAGACAGACCACCTAGAGAAATGCACAAAGCAACATGTGGAGACTGTGGCAACGAATGTGAAATACCATTTGAGCCAAGAGATTCCAGACCAGTTTATTGTGCAGACTGCTTTAAAAACCATCAGCGAAATTAATTCAGAGTATAAAAAAATAAAGATGGAGTACAATTATTTACCATTATAATCAATAATCAACATGCCGTTACTTAACTCAACAATACAACAACTAAATGAAATAACAACCGTTGTGAAAAATAAAAATGAGTTATCAGCAGATGATGAATTGATGATAAAAAAAATTTTTAATGACATAAACGAATGTAATGAATCTTATGATGTTAATGAAATTGAAGCTTGGTTTGAAAATGAAGGTAGTTGGACCAATAAAGATGTAAGAGTGCGAGTCACTAACATCTCACATTATACACAGGCAAAATATGAGCAAACTAACAAATTCAGAATAGTGACAGATGATGATTCCTGTAGCTGCGGTGAATAACCTACTCAGAATCTAATTTTTTTAGAAGTCGTCCAACAATTTCACTATTTTTATTTCGTTCTTCAGTAATTTCATCAAGACGCTTTCTATAATCTCCAAGACTGTCATCCTTTGATTTTATTATTAGATGTACACCTTCATCTTGAAGATCAATGTTTTCCTGTAGTCTTTTTACTACTTCAAACAATATACCAATAACCTCATTTTGTGCTTTGACTAATGCATCATTATCTTCAGACAATTTCTAATTAAAATATAAAATCATTACATCTAAGTTTATTGGATTATTTCTGTAAGTATTTTTTTTAAATCATCATCTTGTATCTGTTCTATAACAGAATTTATGAATGGTATTATCTCTTTAGAACCAACATCTTTTTCATAAATTTTTGCTTGCAATGCCATTTCTAACTTATCTAACTCATGTACAAATGTAGATTCACTTGACAAATTATCATTATATTCATTCCATATAGCAGAATATTCTTTTTTCAGATTATCGGGTAAAAAAGAAAGAATTTCTTCCATGGCACTTTCTTCTAGTTTGATTTTTTCTCCACCTGTAATTTGATTCGGCATGTAATCACCAGTTATTGATTCAGCCCAATCATGTAATATGCACATTTTTAGGATTTTTTCCGTATTCATGCTTTTGATATCAGATAATACCATAGCCATAACTGACATCATATAGGTGTGATCAGCGACTGATTCAGAATTTGTAAGATGCAGTTTATGTTTCCAGCCAGAACGAGTTGTGCTTTTTAAATTTGCAATCTGATAAAAAAAATCAGAAATCATTAGAACTTTCTAGAATCGCCTTCTAATAAGCCTGAACCATGATGAATTCTATCAATATGCTTTGAAAGTTCTTCTTTAGATTCAAATTTGGAATCGCAGTATGGACATGTGAATTTTTCCATAAAAGAGATCATATTCTACTATTAAAAAACCAATCAGTCTATTATCAATTAATGAGTAAATCAAACATTCTACGATTAAGAATCCACAATCATTAATACTCGAATATAACAAAAATATTCAAAATGAATAAAATTAATAATCAAAAGCAAGATTCGGTTAAAATTTATAAAATTAGAAAAATGCTAGATGAACTAACACAGCAAGTAGGACATGGAACGGAATTAATCAGTGTATACATTCCAAAAAATAAGCAATTACATGAAGTCATCACTAATTTACGTGAGGAGCAAGGTACCGCTGATAATATTAAATCGGATTTAACAAGAACCCATGTTGTTGATTCACTTTCCAAAGTTCTCCAGAGGTTGAAATTATACAAAAAAACTCCAGAAAGAGGATTAGTAATTTTTTGTGGTGCATTACCAAGAGAAGGTGGTGGTCCACCAGGCTCTGAAGTTGTAAAAGCATTTGAAATTGATCCTCCAAAAGATCTAACAACATTTCTCTATAGATGTGATGATCACTTCCATGTTGACATCCTAAAAGATATGCTAAAAGATGATAACATGATTGGAATTCTAGCAATAGATGCTAAAGATGCAGGATGGGGTTTGTTACACGGTGATAAAATTGAGGTACTGAAAGAAACTGGATCTGGTGTTGCGGGAAAACACAGACAGGGCGGTCAATCTGCTAAAAGATTTCAAAAACTTCGTGAGATGGAACTACAATATTATTTTAATCGTGTTGCTCATATCACTAGAGAGTATTTTATTGATATATATCCAATTAAGGGATTGATTATTTCAGGACCTGGACCAACTAAAGAGGATTTTATCAATAATAATTATCTTGAATACAGATTGCAGGATATGATAATTTCAACGATAGATGCATCATATTCTGGATCAGAAGGTATTAGAGAAGCATTTGCAAAATCATCAGAGATTTTATCAGATTTTAGAATGGTTGAAGAAAAAAAAATTATAGAAAAACTATTTCAGCAAATTAATAATAATACTGGCCTTGGTAGTTATGGACTTGATGAAGTTTTAGGTATGCTAAAAGACAATATTGCAGATACGATAATCATAACAAATGATACAGAATTATACAGATTGGAAATAAAATGTAACAGATGCCAAAACATTACTGAAGAAATTATTGAACGTGTTAAATTAATTCCAAGAAAGACCGAACTCAAAAATACATCATGCCCAAGTTGTAAAAGTATGGATAATGCATCAGCCCAACAAGATCTAATTGATTACATTGCACTAGTGGCATCTCAGACAGGGACAAAGGTTGAAGTCATATCAGGCAAAACAGAACATGGTATGATGCTTACAAGTCTTGGAAAAATTGGCGCAATATTACGTTATAATCCACATCATGCTTAGGTTTCAAAAACAATTCTTAATTTTTTCTGCTAAATCCTTTAGTTCAGAATCACTTGGAATTCCGCGCTTTGTCCAAACAGTTCCTTTGTTGGAATATCTTGGTATGATGTGGACGTGAACGTGTGGAATTATTTGTTTAGCTTCTTTGCCATTATTTTGCGCGATACTGAATGCAACTGCTCCGGTAGCCTTTAAAATCGCATTTGCAATTTCTGGAACTAACGAAAACAATTCAGATACATCATCCTTTTTCATATCAGTGATTTTTTCATATTGATGTCTGGTTATTATTAATGAATGACCAATATCGATTGGATATTTATCTAATATTGCAACATGCTTCTTGTCTTCATAAATTATATGACCTGATCTTCTTCCCTCTATGATATCTGTAAAGATTGTTGTCATCTTAGTACCTCAATGAATCAAAAAGGCTAGCATTTATAGGGTTATTTTTGAACTCACAGTTATGGGTAAAACCAGGAGAGAGCGTAGAGAAGAGGAACGTGATAGTTTTGCTAGTAAACGTTCTGCACAAAAACGTAGTGTCACGCTCAAAGCCGCTGGAATATTAGCAATAATTGCTGCAATCTCAGCATATGCAAGTTATGAATTCATAACAATGACTGGAGATGTGCCTGGTGCACCAGAAAATGCAGGAAAATTAGGCGATGAGCATATTCATGCATCAATGCTGGTAAGAATTTTCGGTGATAAATTTGATTTTTCACTTCCAAATTATCAGATAAAGACGAGCTGGATCCATTTTGAAAATCAAGACGGTGACACCATTCACAGACATGCATCTGGTGTTGAATTAGAATTCTTATTTAATTCACTCAGTATAGCTATTGATGATAAATGCTTTACATTTCCTGATGGAAGAGCGTTTTGCACAAATGAAGATTATTCATTAAAGTACTTCATTAATCATAAAGAAGTTAATGACATTAGGGAGTATGTAGTAATGGAAGAAGACAGAATTCTCATATCATATGGACCTGATAATGAAAGTGCAATTGAAAAACAACTATCTGAATTAGACTCACAAATGATTAACAGGTGATCTAATGACAATTTCAAGTAGAAATGTTGTTGAGGGAACTGCACGTGCACCACATCGTGCAATGTACAAAGCTATGGGTTTAACCGATGATGATTTAAGTAAACCGTTCATCGGAGTTTGTCACACAGGAAATGAGGCAACTCCTTGTAACATACATCTTCCAACACTTGCACAAAATGCAAAAGAAGGTGTACGCAATGGTAATGCAACACCAAGAGAGTTTAGTACAATTGCCGTAAGTGATGGAATTGCAATGGGACATGAAGGAATGAAATCGTCATTAATCAGTAGAGAGGTGATTGCGGATTCAATTGAATTGATGGTAAGAGCACATCAATATGATGCATTGGTAGGAATAGCAGGGTGTGACAAAAGTTTGCCAGGAACAATGATGGCAATGGCTAGACTTAACATTCCTTCGGTTTTTGTTTACGGGGGAACAATAATGCCAGGAATGCTTGATGGTAAAGAGTTGACAGTGGTTGATGTTTACGAGGCTGTAGGATCATATGATGCTGGAAAAATTTCACTTGAAGAATTAAAGAATATAGAGAATGTTGCGTGTCCAAACGCTGGTTCGTGTGGTGGTATGTTTACTGCAAATACTATGGCATCTATTTCAGAGGCAATTGGTCTCGCGTTACCAGGTAGTGCTAGTCCACCTGCAGAAGATGATAGACGCGAAAAAATTGTTTATGATACTGGTTTAGCATGTGCAAAACTACTTGAATTAGGCATAAAACCCAGTGAAATTTTAACATTTGAAGCATTCGAAAATGCAATAACAATGTTAAATGCAGTTGGTGGTTCCACTAATGGAATATTACATTTATTGGCACTATCAAGTGAAACAGGAATCAAACTCACATATGATGATTTTGAAAGAATTAGAAAAAAAACTCCTCATATTGCTGATATGAAACCTGGTGGAAGTTACGTTATGAATAGTTTAGATAAAATTGGTGGTATACCATTTGTGTTAAAAAAATTACTTGAAAGAGATTTGATTAATCCAAATGTAATTACAGTGACTGGAAAAACAATAAAAGAAAACATAGAACAGTTTTCAATTCCTGACGTACCAGAACAACAAATTGTAAAATCAACCGATTCTCCACTTCATAGTGTTGGAACGGCGGTAATTCTTAATGGAACTTTAGCACCAGAAGGTGCTGTCATAAAAACCGCTGGTGTGGAAATGACAGAGTTTACTGGAACTGCTAGAGTTTTTGATCGAGAAGAAATTGCATTTGATGCTGTTTCAAAAGGTGAGATTGATGAAGGAAGTGTTGTAGTTATTAGGTATGAAGGACCAAAAGGTGGACCTGGAATGAGAGAAATGCTTGCAACAACTGCAGCACTTGTAGGACAGGGTCTCGGGAAAAAAGTAGCAATGGTCACGGATGGTAGATTCTCAGGTGGAACTCGTGGATTTATGGTTGGACATGTTGCGCCAGAGGCCTTTGTTGGTGGTCCTATTGCACTAGTAAAAGATGGTGACAAAATAAGCATAAGCACTGATGACAATTCCATCAATCTTCACGTTCCAGAAAATGAATTAAAAGAGAGAAAAGGGAAATGGATGAAACCTACTCCAAATTATACATCCGGGGCATTAGCCAAATATGCCTCATTAGTGGGTTCTGCTGCACAAGGTGCAATAACAAAACCAGTAAATATTTAACATTATATGTCTCTTTTAGCATAAAACATACTTTTCAGTAAATTATAATATCACAAAAATTTTCAGGATAGTATGCAACCTTGATGATTCTCAAGCTTCCACTTACCAGTTAAACGGTGATGTTCCTGACTCCATCCTAACCCGTCAGTTCCACATCGTTGACATGTGTTTTTTCCCACAATACTCATAAGCAGATCGTATATTTAAAAGTACGGTACCATTACGGTACCAAATTTATATAAAAAGTGGGTGTTTGGTCTAGAACTACTTTCCAAAGGTATTTGATATCTTCAGGATAGTCTTGAGACCAATCAGTTGCGAATGAATAGCAAAACGCTGTATTCCATTGCTGAATGAATTCATAATTATATATCAAAAGATAGATCTAATTGGTGATCGCTCAACTTTGTTTGATTAACGACTTAATCAGCTTTAAATAATGACAATTTTCAGATGTGATATGAATGGTGACCGTCTTTGGACAGCCAAGCACTCCTAAGATAATTTCTCTATCGTTAGATGGAAACCAATTTGAAATCTACAACAAAATTTCTAGAAACTATACATACTCATTCCTTTTCGAGTCATTAACTGGACCTGAAGAATTATCTGAAACGTCAATCATGGGATTTGATCCTGAATTTATTGTCAAAGGATATTATGACAAAGTCACAATTCAAAAGAGGGATGGCTCTATTGAGACAATTACGACTTTAGACCCACTAAACACAATTAAAGAAATGGTTCTAAAAACCTCTGATCAGACATATAGATATCTTGGCGGTGCTGTTGGCAACATAAATTATGATGCAATTAGATTATGGGAAAAAATTCCAAAAAATCATTTAACTGAAGAGCCAATAATGGAATTTGGAATTTATACCGATGGCATACTGTTTGACAATAAACAGAAGAAATCTCTATATTTTTATTATGGAGATAATAGAATTGATGAAATCAAAAGTTCTGAGGCAGGCTTTGGTGAATTTACAATTTCTGAAATCACCAGTAATATTGATGAAAATGAATTTGCCGATATTGTAGATAAGGCAAAAAAATACATCTATGATGGAGATGTATTTCAAGTTGTATTATCTAGAAAATTTTCTTTTGAAGCAGATGGTGATTATTTGAAAGTTTATCAAAAACTACGGTCGTTAAATCCATCACCATACTTGTATCATATGAAAATGGATCAAAAAACAATAATTGGTTCTAGTCCAGAAATGTTAATTCGTGTCACAAATGATCAAATTGAAACATTCCCAATTGCGGGAACACGAAAAATTACTGAGAATGACGAAAAAAACGAGGAGATGAAACAGGAATTAATTAATGATGAAAAAGAGTTGGCAGAACATACAATGCTTGTAGATTTAGGTCGAAATGATATTGGTCGAGTTTGTGACTATGGTACTGTACACGTCAAAGAGCTAATGGAGGTAAAAAAATTCAGTCATGTACAACATATGGTCACGCATGTAATTGGTAAGCTAAGTACAAAATTTGACATGTATGATGCATTCAAGGCTGTGTTTCCTGCTGGAACTGTATCCGGTGCACCAAAAGTTAGGGCTATGGAAATAATCGATGAGTTAGAACCTGAATCTAGAGGTGCATATGCAGGTGCTGTAGGCTATTTTTCATTTAATGGATGCTGTGATTTTGCGATAGCAATTCGAAGTATTTTTGCAAACGGTAAGTCAGGGTTTGTACAGGCTGGAGCTGGCATAGTTTTTGATTCTATTGCAAAAAATGAGCTTAATGAAACAGAACATAAAGCAAATGCAATGATAACGGCACTAAAGGAGGCATCAAAATGAAATTTCTGATTATAGATAATTATGATTCATTTGTATACAATTTAGCACAAAGACTTGGTGAACTAGGTGTCACATCAAATGTGATCAGAAATGATCAACTTACTATAAACCAAATAAAAAATGGAGGTTATGATGCAATAGTAATCTCTCCTGGTCCTGGAACACCTGATGATGAAAGATACTTTGGTATATGTAAAGAAGTAATACAGGAACTTGGTCCTACCACACCAATCTTAGGTGTATGTCTTGGCCATCAAGGAATAATATCGTGTTTTGGTGGAAAAGTTATCAATGCAGGAAACGTTCGGCATGGAAAAACAAGTCAAGTTAAACACTATGATGATTCAATATTTAATGGAATAAAAAATCCGTTTAGAGCAACTAGATATCATTCATTAGTTGGTGACAAAACAATAATTCCTAATTCGCTAAAAGTCACTGCTATAGCAGAGGATGACGGTGAGGTTATGGGAGTTAGTCATAAAGAATACTTGATTGAAGGTGTTCAATTTCATCCTGAATCAATACTGACCGATGAAGGTACAAAAATTCTGGGAAATTTCATAAAGAGGGTAAAAAATGCTTGATGAATTAACAGACACATTGAAAAATAATCAGAGTCTATCTTTTGAAGAAATGACAACCGCAATGAATGAAATTCTTCAGGGTGAACACAAGGATGAAACTATTGCAAGCTTTTTGCAAAACTTGACTTCAAAAGGCGAAACTGATGATGAGCTTTTGGCAATGCTTAACAAAATGAATCAGTTCTCAATTAGTATATCACCAAATTGTAAAAGTAATGTTATTGACATGTGTGGTACAGGAGGAGACAATCTAAAAACATTCAATATTTCAACTACTGCATCATTTGTTGTAGCCGCGGCAGGTGGTTATGTTGCAAAACATGGAAATCGCTCAGTTTCAGGCGTATCTGGAAGTGCTGATATTTTCGAGTATCTTGGCTTTGATTTAGGCTCGGATCCTGCAAAAGTTGCCAATATGATTGAGAAAATTGGTATAGGATTCATGTTTGCCCCGACATTTCACCCTGCAATGAAAAATGTTGCAAACGCTAGAAAAATTCTAGGGAAACGAACTGCTTTCAATCTTTTAGGTCCATTAAGTAATCCAGCAAATGTGAAACACCAGTTAGTAGGTGTATTTGCAGATGACTACATTAAAAGAATTGTGAAAATTATGCAGAAGAATGATTCTGAAACAATTCTTGCAGTAAGATCTGAAGATGGTATGGATGAGCTATCAGTGACATCAAAGAATAAAGTGTGCATGTTAAAAAATGATAAGGTCACAGAATTCATAATTAATCCAGAAGATTATAACATAGAGAAAGGCAATTTATCTGATATGCAAGTTTCAACAAAGCAAGAAGCTATAGATGCATTTCTTAGTGTATTGAATAACACATCAAATAAAACAATGAAAGACATTACAGTGTTAAACGCAGCAGGTGGTATGTTGGTAGGAGGTATATGTGACAAATTTGACGAGGGTGTTGAACTAGCACGTGAGACAATAAGCAATGGAAAAACATTTGAAAAATTAAAGCAATTTGCAAAAGCAAATAACGCGTTAGAAAAAATAAAGGATGGTAATTAGATTGGAAAATATTCTAGAAAAACTTGTTAGTAACTCGAAAAAAGCAATTGACGATGGAATATATGATATTAATGAAACACTTTCTAAGTCAGAAATAGATTTGGAAAAAGTCATAACCCAATCACAACATGCACCTCTTATTACTGAAGTAAAATTCTCATCACCTGCATTAGGCAATATTAGAAAGATATCTAATCCAGTTGATATTGCATTAAAGATGGTTAGTGGGGGAGCAATTGCATTATCCGTATTAACCCAACCATATTTGTTTCATGGTTCACCAAAATTTTTTATGAAAATTAGAAATGCAGTAAAAATTCCAATGCTAATGAAAGACATAATTATTGATAAAATACAAATCGATGCCGCAAAAAATATGGGTGCCGATTATTTTCTATTAATACAGTCACTTTTTGACAAAAAGATGGTTCCAGATATGGAAGAATTGGTTGATTATGGGCACAAAAATGACCTAAAAGTGATTGTAGAAGCACATACTTTAGAAGAATTTGATAATGCCTCTAACACTAATGCAGATATTATTGGGATCAATAATAGAAATTTAGATACTTTGAAAATTGATCTAAATACAACTAGACATATTCTAGAGAAATCTAATTATTCAAAAATTGTTATATCGGAAAGTGGAATAGGGACACGAGAAGATGTTCGTTTTCTTCATAAATGTGGTGCTGACGCATGTTTAGTAGGCAGTAGCATTATGCAAACAGATGATATACAGGCAACGGTACAAAATTTGGTGAATGCTATATGAAAATTGGAATTCCAAAAGACGGTAGATTTGGTGATTTTGGTGGTAAGTACATACCAGAAACTTTATCTCCGGCAATAGAAGAACTTGAAAAGAATTATTTGAAGATTCGAAATGATTCTGCATTCAAAAAAGAACTTAACAAATTCCTTGTAGAGTATGCAGGTCGTCCAACTCCATTATATTTAGCTAAAAACCTGACCAAAAAAATGGGTGGTGCAAAGATCTATCTAAAAAGAGAAGATCTTCTACATGGTGGGGCACATAAAATCAACAATACTCTTGGACAAGCATTACTTGCAAAAAAGATGGGTAAAAAAAGAATTATCGCAGAAACCGGTGCTGGACAGCATGGTGTAGCTACAGCAATGGCATGTGCATGTCTTGGCTTGAAAGCTGAAATTTACATGGGATACATAGATACAGAACGACAGAAACAAAATGTTTTTCGTATGGAATTATTAGGTGCAAAAGTTCATTCTGTTAAATCTGGTTCACAAACACTAAAGGATGCAATTAATGAGGCAATGAGAGATTGGATTACAAATGTGGAAACAACATATTATTTGCTAGGTTCTGCAGTTGGTCCACATCCTTACCCATTAATGGTGAGAGACTTCCAATCAGTTATTGGCAATGAGGTTAAAAAACAAATGAAGAAAGTTCCTGACACTGTAATTGCATGTGTTGGTGGAGGCTCTAATGCAATTGGAACATTTTATCCATTGATTGATTCCAAGGCCGAAATGATAGGAATTGAGGCTGGAGGTAAAGGATTAAACACACACCATCACTCAGCACCACTTTCAGTAGGAACCAAAGGTGTTTTACATGGGATGATGACATATTTGATGCAAGATGAACAGGGTCAAATTCAGGAAACGCATAGTATTTCAGCGGGATTAGATTATCCAGGTGTCGGTCCAGAACATTCATTTCTTAAAGATGAAAAACGTGTAAAATACAAAGCAATCACTGATGATGAGGTGATTGATGCATTTCTAACTCTTACAAGAACCGAAGGAATTATACCAGCACTAGAATCTGCCCATGCAATCGCATATGCGATGAAAATTGCAAAAAAAATGAAAAAATCAGAATCAATTGTTGTCACACTATCAGGTCGTGGTGACAAAGATATTGGAATTGTACAGGAGTATATGAAAAAAAATGTCAAGAATAAAAGAAAAATTTAGTGAATTAAAATCCAAAAAGGAAAAAGCACTAGTGTCCTACATTATGGTAGGATATCCATCTGAAAATGCGACGTTGTCAGCCATAAGAGGACTGGTAAAAGGAGGAGCTGATATTATTGAACTTGGATTTCCATTTTCTGATCCAATCGCTGATGGTCCCACTATACAAAAAGCAAGTACTGGTTCATTGAACAATGGAATCAAAATTGAAAAATTTTTCAAACTTGTAGAAAAAATTAGAAAAGAAACCAACATACCTCTCATATTGATGACTTACACTAATATTTTGTATAAAAAAGGATATCAAAAATTCATTAAAAACGCAAAGAGTGCTGGTATTGACGGATTGATTTTACCTGATATGGCAATAGAAGAAGCGAAAAACTATCTTTCAGCTGCAAAAACAGAAAAGATGGATACAATATTTCTTGTTTCGCCGAATACACGAAAGGATAGATTGTCAAAAATTGCAAAAGCTACCTCTGGATTTTTGTATATGGTCGCAGTTTTTGGAACTACAGGAATTCAAACTAAAATTCATCAATACACTATTAATGCCTTAAAATCTACAAAACGTTCTGTGAAATCAATACCTATTGGTGTTGGATTTGGAATATCAAACGAAAATGATGTGAAAAAATATGTCTCTATAGGTGCAGATGCAGTAATCGTTGGTAGTGCAAATATCAAAATTATGGAAAACACGCCTATCTCAAAACTAGAGAAGGAGATTTCCTCATTCACAAAAAAATTGAAAAGACAGACTAGATAGAGCGAATAGAATAAAAATGGGATAATTCTTTCAATTATGTGCAGACGAAGTTTATTTTTGTTACAGGCGGAGTTATGTCCGGTCTTGGTAAAGGTGTAATCGCCTCCTCAATTTCAAAATTGTTACAATTATCAAATCAGAAAGTTTCATGTGTAAAAATTGATCCGTACTTGAATTTTGATGCAGGCACAATGAATCCTATTGCTCATGGAGAAGTCTTTGTGACAGATGATGGTGGAGAATGTGATATGGATATCGGTAATTATGAAAGATATCTAAACCAAAACATACCAAAATCACATAATATTACTACTGCACAAATTTATTCTAGTGTAATAGAAGCTGAAAGAAAAGGTAACTATCTTGGTGCATGTGTACAAATAATTCCACATGTCACCGACGAAATAAAAAATCGTATTAAAACAATCGCTGCAGATGAACAGTTGGATATCTTAATTGTAGAATGTGGTGGTACTGTCGGTGATATTGAGAGTCTTCCATTTCTTGAAGCGCTAAGACAAATAAAGGTTGAAGAAGGTTCTGAAAATGTTATTTTTGTGCATGTCACACTTGCTCCATCACTTGATGTTGTTGGCGAACAAAAAACAAAACCAACACAACATAGTGTACAAGAACTACGAAGAATTGGTATACAGCCAGACTTACTTTGTGTTAGATGTTCATTACCACTGCAAGATAAAACAAAACAAAAAATTTCTATGTTTACTAATGTCACAACAAAGGACGTATTCTCATGTCATGATGTAAAATCAATCTTTATGGTTCCACAAGCACTATTTGAACAAGGATTGGTTGATGTAATTTTTAAGAAATTTGCAAAAGTGGGATATGTTAACGCATCAGAAAACTGGGATAAATGGAATGAGATTGTTAGTTCGATGAACACGAAGGGTAAACCGATTAAAATTGCAATGGTTGGAAAATATGTGACATTAGCTGATAGTTATGTCAGTGTAAATCATGCATTAAAACACGCAGGTGCATCAATAGGTAGACCTATTGATATAGACTGGATTGATTCAGAGACTCTAAATGGTAACATAAACAGTCTTCAAGAATATAATGGAATTTTGGTTCCTGGTGGATTTGGTACTAGAGGTTCTGAAGGAATTATAGAGACAGCAAATTTTGCGCGTGAGAAAAATATTCCATACTTGGGTATCTGTTTTGGTTTTCAACTTGCTGCTATATCATTTGCAAGAAATGTTTGTGATATAACAAATGCCAACTCTACTGAGATTGATGATAAAGTAGAACATCCAATAATTGACTTACTTCCAGAACAAGATGAAGTAATTGATATGGGTGGCTCGCTTAGATTAGGTGCAAACGAAATAAACATAAGCAAACAATCCAATGCATATCAGATTTATCAGTCTGATTTAATTTCTAAACGTCACCGTCACAGATATGAATTTAATAGAAAATATCTTGAACAGTTCAATGAAAACGGTATGATGTTTTCTGGTGAAAGTGATGGTGGAAAAAGAATGGAGATACTAGAAATTCCGTCACATAAATTCTTCATGGGTGTACAATATCATCCTGAGTTTGATAGTAGACCTGGATTTCCAGAACAAATGTTTAAGGCATTTACAACTGCGTCTGGACAAAGTTAATCTAATTTTGAAATCTCGTAAATTTTTTGTCTTGAATCTCTTATTGACGTCTTTCGTTTGACTATACCTTCTTGTAACAATCGACTCATAGCTAACCTTACAGTTCTATCAGGTAGCAGGGTCTTAGACACTAATTCTTTTTGTGTCATCGAACCTTCATACTCTAAAGTTTTTAGTAGTAATTTGGAACTTGGAGGCATATTAAACAGATCCTCTGCAAGTTTGACTTTTTTAGCAAGTGCTGATATTGCAGTAGTGTCTTTGGTTAAACGAACAATTTTTGCAGATGGTACAAATTTTGTAGCTTCAACCACTTTATTCACCTTGTAACGATCTAAGCCATCTAACACGACTTCACAATAAAGTCTGGCTGAAATCTCATCAATTTCAATTACACTGTTATTTGAAACTATGAGCGGACGTCTGATAATATCTAGTGAATTAACAGATATTATCCCAAAAACAGATGAATCCTGAAATATTACTGGTCCACCTGCGGACATTGAATATGCTGACGAACCTATAGGTGTTGAAATTATAATTCCATCACTACTATCATGCCACACCTCATCTCCATTTACACGTAATACATGTTCCATCAACATGGCGCTCTTTGATGGAAAAACTGCAACGTCATTTAGTACAGGATATACGCTCTTTCCGTCAATCTTTACACCGAGCCTAGTCACCTCCTCTACACGAAAATCCATTTTTTTCAATCTTTTTGCATATGCTGAAAATTGTTTTAGATCAATCTGGGCTAGAAATCCATCTGACTCTGATTCATTTATTCCTAGTACGGGAATAGAAGAATCAAATGTTCTATGAAAATAATTCCGTACACCCTTGTCTCCACCAAACACAAGAATGCAGTCAGCTTTCTTAGATCTAGTTTTTGAATTTAAATTAAAATGATTAATTTCATGTTCATTTAATATCTGATTAAGATATGTTAACGATGAATCACTAAGGCCACTACCGAATATACCAACAAGCATGGATAATCAATCTCCCAAACTACAATATATGTTAGATCTGTCTGAATTTCACCATATTATAAAAATAAGAAGCATTATTTTCGACTGCACCCCTTCGTGGGATTTTGTCTAATCCAAATTTTTTCGTCTCAAGTGCAGCCTGAGCGGCACCACCTGCAAATGACAGTGCCCACAAGAAATCTTTTTCTCGTAACATTGTACAGCAAAAAGTCGCACAGAAAATATCACCTATACCTGTAGTGTCAAATAATTCTAAATTTGGTAACGTTATTGAGTAAATCCTATCTTTTACCAACAATGAAATATCCTGTTTATTTGTTAAAATAACATTTTCGACCCCATTTTTTTGTAATGTTAGTAATGCATTGTCGCCATTAGTACCAGTAAGTGCAAAGAGTTCATCAGAATTAACTTTTATTGCGGAAATACCATCTAATGTAAGATTTGTTTCTTTGAGTGAAATTTTATTTTCTGAATCATGTTGACGTAAGAATCCCTGTGGATCTAACATTGTAAAATCTGTTGACTGTTTAATTTTTTCAAATAACTCGCTAGAAATCTCATCATAAACTGGGCTGATTATAACACCATCAGTTTTTTCATCAATAAACTCTAATGACTCACATCTATTCTGAATGAATAATTCTCTTTCAGAATTATTTAAAACGATTTTAAATCTAGTAGTACTTTTATCAGAGAGTTTGTTTTCCATATTAATTTTTTTTTCCTGCAAAAATTCTGTTAAGGGAAAATCTTTGCCGTATTTAGTCGCAAGGCTGACATCAAATTTTTGATTTCTTGCAGCTAATGTACAATAGCAAGCAGGTCCTCCAGGAACCTCATACATATCATCATCAAATACTATGGTGTCAATTGTACAGTGTGAATATATCCCAACTCTCATATTAATTCGATAATTTGTATTGATTTAGTTTTTTGCATTTTTCTGATGGCATTCTTTGCAAAATATCTTTCCATGTATTACTTCAACATCTATATTTGATCGTAAACAGCCATGACACAAACCTTTCATGATCTGCGTATGATATTAGATAATTAAATTTTTTTACAAATTATCATATCGCATTTATATATAGAATATCTAGAGAAGACTTATGCCATTAAAACGAGCTAGTAGAGGTAGAAGAAAAGGTGGAAAAGGCTCATCTGGAACTATTCAATGTGTAAACTGCGGTGGTACAGTTCCAAAAGATAAAGCAAAGAAAGTTACTTCAAGACTTAGTTTAGTTGAACACCAATTAGCAAAAGAACTACGTGCACAAGGTGCTTACATATCTGCCCCAAAGATTACAAAATGGTACTGCATATCATGTGCAATACACTTCAAAGTGTTAAAAATTCGATCTGCATCTCAAAGACGTCAACATACTAAACTACGATAGTCTATCTGTTTTTTACTAGAACTGCAACTCTCTGTACTAGTGTTATTGATGCTATTATTATCACTATGATTACAGCTATTTCGATAAATCCAATCATGCCTATGATAGCAATCACAAGTAATCTTTCGGCACGTTCGCCAATTCCTATCCCTTGCATTTTGATTCCAGCAGAATCTGCTATTGCGCGTGTATAACTCACCAATAATGATAGTGTGATTGCCAAAAATACAAGGTATGGCTCTGTATAATTTCCAACTAGAATGCCAAAAAATATCGCTACTTCAGCAATCTTATCAAATATCGAATCTAAGAATCCACCTTTTTTAGACAACTTATTGGCATAGCGTGCTACCTGACCGTCAACTATATCAAAAAATCCTGAAACAAGTAAAATTATTCCTGCAATTATCAATGAGTATTCATAACCTAATCCATAAACTATTGATGAAATGAATGCAAAAACTAATCCGATTACGGTGAAAGTATTTGGTGATAAACCAGTTGCTGCAAATGTTTTCCCTACTTTTTCAAGAGTAGGCTTTAATGATTCTCTAAGATTGTTTAGCATGATTCATTGCAATTATTGTCGATATCATTTTTGCGGCAAGTGACGCAGTAGAACCGTTATCAAATGATGGATTTAGTTCAACTATATCAGCAGACACTATGTTTCTTTCCTGAAGTGATGTTATCATATCATATAATTCACGAGATGTAATTCCTATAGATTCTGGATTCCCAACACCTGGTGCAAATGCAGGATCTAGAACGTCTAAATCAATACTTGTGTAAACACTATCAAAATCTTCAGTCATTTGATTTAGTAATTTAGGACCATCACCATCCCGAATTTGTTGATTTGTAATGGTTTTGATATTATGCTCTCGTAAAAATTCTAATTCTTCTTTAACGTAAGCACGTGCCCCAACATGAATTAAATTTTCAGCACCACGTTTTTCCACAATTCGTCTCAGATATGCTGCATGACTTAATTTGATATCAGCATACTCATCACGTAGATCATAATGTGCGTCAAAAACAACATAACCCGTCTCTTTTGGAAAACTCATGTATGTTCCATATGTGAGAAGGTGTTCACCACCTAAAATTATTAATTGATTCTTATTTTTTTGTAATTCTTTGGTAGTTTTCTCTACCATGTTAAGCATCTCTGTTGCAACTACAGTATGTTGTATGTTTCCTAAATCCTGTATGTTCACAGTTTCCAAATCTACACCGAAATCAGGTTCAAATATTTCTATATTGTTAAATGCATCGCGTATTACATCTGGACCGAACCTACATCCTGGTTTGTAAGAATGTGTTGAATCAAATGGAACCCCGAATATACTTGCAATTGGTGCTGAATCATTATTGGGTGAAATTATCAATGGAGATTGTGTCAAATACAAATCTGCGTAACTCATCTTATCTCAGATTCAAATTGTCCTATTAGATAAACTCATACTTGAATGACTGGTCTTTTTGAGAGTAACAAAGGGACATTAAGTGAGGAATATGGTTTATCGTCTGTTTGAGACTGAATCTCTGTAACAAATTCATCAAATGATACTTCTTTGACATCACTTACATTTCTTTCACGCACACTCAGATTTTCTGAGCCAGCCTCACGCTCACCTATCACTAGTATGTATTTGATCCATTCTTTTTCTGCTTCACGAATTCGTTTTCCTATTGTATCATTTCTATCATCGATGTCAACTCTAATTTTTTGACTAGATAGTTTTTCTGACAATTTTTCACTGAAACCCAAAAATTCATCTTTCAATGGTATAATTCTAACCTGTGTGGGTGCAAGCCATAATGGTAATTGTGGTTTACGACCTTCTCTAGAGTCAGTAGCTGCTTTTTCTAATAATGTATACATCACTCGTTCTATAGCACCGCTAGGCGAATTATGTAAAATGATAGGATTTTTTGGTGTGTTATTCTCATCTACAAATTCTATTCCATAACGACTGCCATTCTCTACATCAATCTGATCAGTTGATAATGCTGATGCCTTTCCAGAATTATCAATATAATTAAACTCCCATTTTAGAACAAAATAAAAAAATCGCTCTTTCCACATTTGAATAAGAACTGGTTTTCCGATTTTTTTGACCATTTCACCAATCAAATCTTTATTTTCATTGTAGAAATCTTCAGTGAAGCGTATAGCCATTTCATAATCATCTGGTGATATCTCAACCCCATTTAGAACGTCACGTGACAGATCAAATCTTGTCCTAAATTCTTCTACTGCTTGTGGCATGTCGCTGCAAAATGCATGACAGTCAGGCATCGTAAATGCCCGTAAACGTCTTAGACCAACCAATTCACCAGATTGTTCCCTTCGAAAACTATAACGTGTTAACTCATACAACCGATATGGAAGATTCTTGTATGACATTTGGAAATCATGTGCCATAAGAAACTGTCCGAAGCAAGCTGCAAATCGCAAGAAAAGATGTTTGCCTTCTGAGTCGATACTGTATTGCCTAGCAGGAAATCTGTTAAAGTAACTTTCCATACTTGGATGGTGTGAATCATACATGATTGGGGTTTCAACTTCATAGCCCCCATATTCTTTCACTTTGTTAGTGACATATTGTTCAATTTGCGATTTTATTAGACGACCATTTGGAAAATAACGCATATTACCTTGATCTGAGGCAGGCTCATAATCAGCAATTGCTAGTTTCTTCATTAATGCAACATGTGGTGGTGGCTCATCTGTTGCACGTTTTTTAGCAGATTCGTATTTTGCTAGTTTCTCAAGTTTTTTATGATTTGAAAAATCAAATTTATCAAACTCCTCCATTTTTCCATCAGGAGATAAAATATACCAATATGATTTTATTTTTGATTCAGATTCTAACGCATCTGAAGTTTGTTCTTTTTTTGACTCTGATGTAATTACTTTTGAACTCTCAGCTAATGGGTGTCCCTTAACTTTGACATTGTATGATTTAGTCCAACCAAAAGGAGCGCGGCTGACTTCTAATTCTGAACATTGGCTTTCCATTAATTTTAACAGAGATAAGGCAGTCGAAGGGGCTGCCAAATCAGAACTCAAATGAGCATATGGATATAGTAGTAATTTTTGACATCCGATCTTTTTCATTGATTCTTGGATTTGTGATGTGGCATCTTGAGCAATATTCTCATTATCATCTTTTTCTACTGCCACAAAGCAGACAACCACCTCATCAATAGAGACTGGTTTTGGCTCGATTTCTTCAGCAGATTGTATCTCTTTTTTTGTTGGCTCGTAGGATATATTATCACAGTGTAATTGTAGGATTCTCATTAATTCATGCCCCTTTATTTTTGATTAAAGTGTTCTGATGTAATTGAATGGTCTGGTGATATCATCAATCGCATATGACATGATAATATCCACACCACTTATAATTTTCTAATATTATACGATAAACATGAATGAAAAGAAAAAAGATGCTGAGCATAAGCATTTTGAAAATGATGATCCTACTCAATTCGAACATGAAAAAATGGAAAAATTGGCAAAAGAGGCAATTAAAAAATTCAAATCGTTGTAATTCTAAATGATTAGAAATAATTCAGTTATGAGAATCCAACTCCGAATGTGTCACCTTTTTGTAATGGATCCTCATCCGGTGAACTTTTCATCTGCAAGTACAAAAATGATTCAGCCACAATTTCTGGTGCATCAGATTCTGGAACATCAAGAGATACTGCGTATTTGATATATTGCTTCATGATAGATGGATCTTGCTCATCATATGATGTTTTATCTTGCTGAATTTTTTCCGCTATGCGTAAGACAAATTTGTTACGTTCAGAATCGTCCATTATAAGTTTCATAAATATCCACTATTAAAATATCAAACTTCATTTTCGTCATGACCAACTACATGAATATTACAATAATACAAATCATTCATGTTACAATAAAACATACTTTGTTGATCACATAATGCACATTTTGGCTTTGTATCATCATCTGATAGCATATAATGATAATTTCTACTTTTCATGTTTTATTCTTAAGTGATATTGTACATCGTAAAATCAAACTTGATAAACCAAGATTCTCAGTCAGAAATTTAACAGAATCGTCTAATGCAGTTTCGCCTCTATATCCTTCATCATATAATATTTCAATAGAGCCCTTATCAGTTTCTATGTATGCAGTAAGAATCGTAAAAGTTCCAAGATTTTTATCTACATTTTGTTTGTATGAACGCATCTCAACTGTTCGAATTTGAAATCCATCTTGAACAGAATTTCCATTTTGAATTAATGAGATTGTCTGATCAGGTTTACGGTTAATTTTTGATGGCTCACCTACATCTATTATCTTCATAGATAAGATTTAGCTGTATATGCTAAAAATGTTGTAAAACCTTATAACACATCCAATTATGTAAAATCTTGTCATGGATTATGGAAAACTTTGTTCTGAATTATTAGATATGCACACAAAGATTCGATATGTTGGTGTATACAACTCATTCAGTGGTGATGTTTACGAAAAAATGCAAGGTAGTGTTTCCCGACATTTCGATAAGGATCAGACTAAGAAATCTATGACTCAAGCTATAATGCGTTGGAAAACACGAAAACACTTTGCTAGTGAAATTGGAGAGCCTGAATTTTCAATGACCAAATATGCTAAAGTTAACCGAGTCACAATGGAATGTGGTAAAAATGGGCTTTTGATGTTTAGTACAGAAATTGATGTTCACTTGTGTGATATAATCGAGGATGTTGAAAAAATTGTCAATAAATTTATTGAATCTGACGAAGATGATGATTCACGTAGAATAAGATAGTGATTACCGTTTACTAGTTTTTTGCTTTCTTCTATCAGCTTTTTGATCAGCAAATCTCATATGTTTTCCATTTTTTCTTTTAGCCATATTTGTACCTGAATTGGTTACCATGATAAGTCATTCGGTAAAAATCTGTAAAAATTAAAAGTGGGTATTAAATACCAGTTTTATGGGAAAATCATTTGCAATTATAGTGATAGCAGTTGCCGTTGTAGCATTTTCAGTTTCAGCGTTTGTCTTTAGCGATAATAATACTACATTAAACTTACCTGTGCCCACACAGTCAGACAGTTTAGATAAACAATCAGTTCTAAATGAAATTAATAGTTGTATTGAACAGAATCTTAATGGACATATGTCAGTTAACTCATTTAATAGCAATATGTTAATGAATCTCCAACAAGAGGTAATTAATGCCAAAACCGAACAAACCTTAGAGAATGTTAGAAATACACTATATCAAATCACGGATTGTAGGCAGGATAACTCATATTATTTACCATAGCTAGTTTCTGTCGTACCTTGCACGCTCAAGCTCACGATCATCTTTAGTCTCTTTTTTCCATTCCTTATAGTGTTGCTTACACAAAACAGATTTTTTTCCAGAAGAATTTAATCGCAATCCGGCATCCTCGATTTTTTTAGTATTAAGTGAACGGACTCCATCTTCATCACAACCATCAACACTACATTTTGCACCTTTGTTAACGATACCCATGCATATTAATTTCTTTGAGAGTTAATAAAGTTGAAAAAAATAAAAATTTTTGTTCGTTTATAAATAGCAACAAAAGTGAAAAAATATGGGAAATAAAAACAAGTCAGTTTCATCAAATGAAAAATCCCAGAAACCGAAAGAATCTAAAGGTAAAAAAGACAAAAAAGGTGTAACAGATAAAAAAGAAATTGCAGTTTTTATAAATGAAGATAATGCTAGCAAATTCATACAATCTGTAAAAGTTATTACTGCTCAAGAACTTGCAAGACAAACTAATGTAAAAATTTCTACTGCGAATGCCTTTTTGAAAAAATCAATTGCTGATGGTGCAGTCAAAAAAGTTGGTGGATTTAGCGGTCATTTCATCTATCAACCTGTATCACAATAAAGTGTAACCTCATCTCCAGATTGAATACTTTCCAGTAACGCTGGATCATCGATAATTTTTCCAATAGGCGACATTTCTTTTTGAATTTTTGAATCTGCATAGAAAAAACAAACTGCATGTCCAACCGATAAAAATGTAATATCACCTTTCTTGAATTCTCTTCGGGTTCTCTGCAAACCCGCGTCCACAGCTGTCTCAAAATAGACACCGCTTTTTTCTAAAATATGTGAGTGACCGCTTAGTGGAAGTGAGCGATTAATCTTTCCAACAAGTGCAGGAGCCAAATGACGTTTTAAAACACATTTTATTTTGAATTTACCCTTGACATCTAAGATTAATGATATTTTAGAAACTGAATCACTATTCAACATTTCATGGGAATGTTTGGATTATATATTGGCTGATGCGGTTAAAATCAATACTTGTCAAAAAATAATGTAGGTACCAATCAAACTGAACCGATATCAGATCTTGAACCAACGGAAGCGTTTGAAGATCAAGAAACAGATGCTGAAATCACTGTCGATGCTAGTTTGGAAAAGGCTATTGAAACGTTTAGAAAATTACGTGAACAAAATGGACCATTATCTGAAAAGGAATTGGCTGTTTTAGATGAAGAATGTGAGGTTATAAGAAAACGAGAGATTATCATGTCGGACATAGAACATGAAATTAAAGACATGGGTGCTGATGGAAAAATTGTCATGGGGCCGCCTATACTAACACGATTTGAGAAAGCAAGAATTATGGGTGCACGTGCATTACAGCTTTCGCTTGGCGCACCAACATTTATTGAGATTCCAGAAAGTGCCAGAACTTCACTTGATATAGCAATGGAAGAATTGGATCAAAGATTAATTCCAATTTCTATACGACGTGTATTACCAAATGGTGATTTTCAAAATATTCCTCTTTATGAATTCAAAAATGAATGATTGATCTATAAAATTTAAAAACACAGTAGAAAAAATAATAATTAAATTGGAAACGCAAGAGATCACACAAAACGAGAATGAGTTTGTTGTAGATGATGAACCTATAATGCAGAGTGCAACTGATGCACTTATGATTTTGTCAAAACTAGGAAAGATTCACCTTAAAGCAAAAGGATCATTAATTCCAAATGCGGTTTCAATTGCGAATATTATCGTTGAGAATTTCTTAAAAAATAATTCAAAAGTTGAGAGAATCATGTTAGATAGTGAAATATCGTCTGATGATGGAATGATTTCAAATATCGAAATAATTATATTAAAAAACTAGTATACGCTGCCAGGACCTTTTACAAGCATGTTTTCACATTCTTTACAAATTGCCTCATCAATATCAGATTCTAAGTTATGATGTATATCACATATGAGTAAACTAGATTTGATATAATTACAGAGTCCAATAAATTTCGAGAGACTAGATGGTGTGTATGCATTATCTGATGACAAATTATCACATATGTCATGAATCATTTCAGATACCTGTTTTTCTGCAAGGAGTTTTTTTATCAGTTCAGGATCGCCTCTTGTACCACGAATGTAATTACTGATGGCAGCTTGGGTAACACCCAACATCTTTGAAATTACATCTTCACGAATTTCATGCTTTTCGGCAAGAGTCTTTGCTATTATTGCACGTAGTGCTGGGATCAAAGTTTTTGATTCAATTTCTGCTGGTAAAAGCATGACAAATGTCATTTCCTATAATATAAAAATCCGATTAAAATTAGCTATAACTATTTACTCATTATTCACATACAAAATTTGAATGTCATGACTGACGATATAGTGGAAATTAGATCATTGCTAGAAGAATCTCTTATCGACTCTGATGTAAAATGGGTGTCTTTTTCAGGAGGTCTTGATAGTAGTATAATAGCTAAAATAAAAAGTAATGATGGTATCAACGGAATAACAATTATTACTAAAGATTTTGTTGGTACGGATTTAACATATTCACAGATCACTGCAAAACATATCGGAATTCCTTTGGAGTTGAAGTATGTTGGAATTGTTGATATGTTAAATGCGATATCTGAAACGATAAAAATTCTAAAGAACTTTAACGATATTGAAATCAGAAATTCAATTGTTTCGTACTTGTATTTGAATGAATTAAAGAAAAAGAACGTGTCCAAAGTTGTTAGTGGTGACGGTGCAGATGAGATCTTTGCGGGATATAATTTTTTGATACAAAAAGACCGTGTAGAAATTAAAAATGAACTAAAAAGAATGAAGGAGATCATGCATTTTCCATCACAAAAAATTGCACATGAATTAGGCATATCAATTGAAATGCCATTTATTGGTGAAAAAATTATCAAACTTGCAGAAACGTTACCAATTGATTCTTTGATTAATAAAAAAAATGAAACAACATTTGGTAAGTGGATCCTACGAAAGGCATTTGAAAATGACTTGCCAAGTAGTGTGATTTGGAGGCAAAAAACGCCAATGCAAGATGGTTCTGGAACTGGCGCTTTAACCAAACTTTTCGAGTCAATCATTACTGATGAAATATTTAATGAAAAATCAAAAAAGATCAAAGAGAAGGATGATGTAACCATTAGAACAAAAGAATCACTTCATTACTATGAGATATACAAAAAAGAATTTGAAATTCCAGACACAAAAAATGGAATGGATTTGTGTTCAGACTGTAATTCAGAGATCACTAATAACTCAAAATTCTGTAGAATGTGTGGAAAGTTTCCACTTACTTAGCACGTTTTTTCCATTTTTTAGGTTTTTTGATAAAGATCTTTCTGCATCCATTACAACAGAAATAATATTTTTTTTCATCATACTCATGAACTATCGCTAGACTTTCATCGAACTCCAGACCACAAACTGGATCAGTTACGGACATAATTTTTTGGATTCCATGATGTATTTATCTCTAACAAATGTCAACGTTAAGAACATGATTTTTTATGATGTTAAATTTTTCACAGTTTTTATAAAATCGTCTTCAGATAGAGGATCAATTTTCATAACTTCAAGGTTTTCTGTTACATGTGCATCGGACTTTTGCCCAACAAGTGGTGCAAGTACGCCAGGTGTTGAGCGAATGAACTGAAGTAATCCAACTGATGGTGACACTTCGGTTAACTCAGGTTTGTTTTTCGCCCAATCAAGTAATTTTCCCTGCATTAATGGCACACTAGTAAAAACTCCAATGTTCAGTTGTTTAGCAGATTCTAATATTGATGCAAACTTGTTGTTCGCTAGTTGATTTTTCTGCATTAACGCTTGATCAAAATGTAGATTGTATGGCAACTGAATAAATCTAAATCCATGATCATCACCACCAACACTCTTTGCAATCGCAATTACTTGTTCTAATGACAAGAACATCTTATGATCTTCTGCAACTCTAAAGCACTCCCATGTCGCCATTCCATAAAAACGAATTTTTCCGTCTTTTCGTTTCTGTTCATAAAATTCAAACACATCTTTCAATTTTTGAAGAAATGTCTCTTTTGACATCTCTGGATTACCTTCGACAGAATTGTGAATGTAGATTAGATCTATGCATTCAAGTTGCAAATTCTTGAGACTTCTGTTTAATTGGTCTTCGAGATATGGGACAGTCATACAGTGATAGCCAGATGAAATGTCACCTTCCTTTACTATTCCAGGTTTTCCAAGTTCACGTATGACATATTGCATTAAATCCTCTTGGATATCACCATCATTTGTCACATAGCCATTTTTGGTTGAGATAAAAATCTCGTCACGTGAAATCTTATTTTCATTAACTAGTTCAGAGATAGCCTGACCAACACTTCGTTCTGCCTTTTGTGCACGATAGTTAATTGCAGTATCAATTACGTTGACTCCAGCAAGGACTGACTTTTTGACAGCGTTTTTTACCATATTATCAGTGTCTGAATCTGGATTCCCAAGATATGTGCCAATGCCAACATTGGACAAACTTAGATCCTGAAAGATGTTGAAATTTTTCTCTGGTATCGAGTCATGCTTTACTGTAAAGTTTTTTGTTCCTTCTGGTGTTGCAAAACCACTAAGCATGAGTTACGGTCAAACCAAACTGTATTTCTTTCTATGTATACTGTTATCTAATATCCTATCAAAAATCCTATGACAAACAATGCACCTGTGATTCTGCTGAACACCAATGTTGACTTCATTGCTGGAATGATTTTGTCTTCATCGGAAATTGATGATTTTAGTTTTCTTATGGAATTTATTGCCACAGGTATAGTTGCAAGCGAGAACAGACAAAAAACTGGAATTATCGACATTGCGACACAGCCTATGATTACTCCATATGATATGATTGGAAAGATATAGAAAATTGATGTCGACTTTTGCCGCCCGAACAGAATTACCAGTGTTCGTCGACCTTTTTCCTTGTCGGCATCATGATCTGGAAATGACGTGACAAACAAAACCAAAGATGACAGAACTCCTACGACTATACCACTAAGGACTGCAACGTCAGTGAGTTCAGAGTTTTGTATATAGTATGTTCCCATTACAATCAAAGTTCCTTTTACTGCAACAAAGACTTCGGCTAGACCCCAGTTGACGATTTTGGTAGAGTAGAAATAGATTGACATTATTGCAAACGCAAGAATTACTCCAATCACAACACCATGAAGTACGACAAAGTAGCCACCTATCAGACCGCCTATTACTAAAAATAAAATTCCAGCATTGTAAACACTCTTTGGTTTTAACAGACCCTCTGGAAGCACACCAGTACCACCACTCATTGAAGTTCGCTTTGTCTTTGTATCTATTCCACGCTTAAAGTCCCAATAGTCATTTAGAAGATCAACGCTTGCATGCAATGCAATGACACCGCCCATTGTAAGTACAGCCTGAAAGATGTCAATAGTGCCAGAATGCCACCAAGTTACAGACAGACCTAAAGAAACTGTAATTACTGATGCAAGAAGAAATCGTATTCTAATTGCACGCATCCAATAACTCAGCATTAGACTAACGACTCATCACTGACAGTTATTGGTTTTCTTCCGTTAAAGCCGGAATCCATATCATGCCAAAATTTAATTTCGGTCTCGCCATCCTTCCAACATAGCCAAACATCCTCATCAAAACGCTTTGATGGAAAATCAAGTAATCCCTGGTCTAATCCTTTTAGTGAAACGCCAGTTGATTCCAAGTCCTCAATCAATTGATAAAATTTTGTCATTTCTGAGTTTAGTTTTTGTTTTTGTATCATGTATTTCTCAAAATTAGAAACTGATGATTGAAGTTCTTGTTCTGCCTTTATGATTTCATTTTTTTGTTTTTTTAAATTATTGAATTTTTCTATAACACCGGGAAGAGCTTCATTTGCACTCTTAATTGTGAAATATCTAAACATGATGTGAAACTAAAAGTGTTTAATTAAAACATAACTGGAAAAACATACATTATATTTATGATGTAATTTTAGATTAATCATGAGTAATGTTGATGCAGAAAAACAGCTTGAAGCCATGGTTACTCAGACAGTTGAACTTGCAATTTCTCAAAAAGATGCATATTTCAAAGAAATAGAGACAAGCAACGAGATACTAAAAATTAAAGACCAAAAGGAATTTGTTTTTGGGCTGATTATGGGGCAGATTTTAGGTCTTGGCATAGCCGCACTTGCACAGATGAAGGCTGCAAGTGGACAAGGTAACCCAACACCGCAAGATCAGATGAAGGTGCGTGACATGGCATACAAACTTGTTCCACAAATACGTGAAAGGATTTTTGAATAAATGTCAAACAAAATAAAATGCTCGCACATAC
>CAYQPZ010000004.1:0-31046 GCA_964419505.1 uncultured Candidatus Nitrosopelagicus sp.
CCACGTCATAAATCAGCTATTTTCTCTGGAATTGGCTGTTCTGGAAAGACATCACATTTCATCAATGTGTTTGGTGTACATACATTACATGGTCGTGTTCTGACATTTGCACAAGGAGCAAAAGTTTCTAATCCAGAATTAGAAATCATTGCAGTTGGTGGAGATGGAGATGGTTTAGGAATAGGTGCAGGACATTTTGTTGCCGCAGGAAGACGTAATGTTGATATGACATACATAATATTTGATAATGCAGTTTATGGTCTAACGAAAGGTCAAGCATCTCCAACACTCAAACTAGGTGAGCAAACAAAATCACTGCCAACACCAAATTCAAATTATAATGTTAATCCAATCGCACTTGCGATATCAAGTGGTTTTACATTTGTTGCAAGAGGATATTCATATGATGTAAGACATCTAAAGGATCTAATTATTGCAGCGGTTAAGCATAAAGGACTTGCATTTCTTGATGTGCTACAACCATGTCCAACATATAATGATATTAATACACGTGATTGGTTTAGTGGTGAAGATAGGATTGATGAAGCAACAAACAAACCAATGCCACGTATATACAAATTAGAAGACACCGAATATGATCCTGTTGTGCATTTTAATGACGATATTGAATTAAATGAGAAACGCACACAGGCAATGGTAAAATCACTTGAATGGGACACTAAAATTCCCACAGGAATTTTCTACAAAAATGAGTTGATTACTCCATTTACACGAAGAATAATAGATAAAATTCCAAATTATGTAGAAAATCCATCAGCATTACAAACTATTTCTCATAATGGTAAATCTATAACAAATATTGATAAAATTTTAGACTCTTTGCAAGTTTAGGATAAATAAAAAATGATTATTAGACAGTTTTTGTAAAGTGATTATACAATTGAATGTAACAGATGTTAACAAAATATTTCGAAAATCTATAATCAACGAGTTCTTCATAAACGAATTGATGAGCCTTGATTTTAAAAAATCTGGAATACAACATCCTTCAATCTCTGAAGATGGTTTAATGCAATCACACCTTCTACACATATTTTTTGATATTGAAACTGGTTCTGACTATCCAGATGGTGATGAATGGTTTATTGCTGAATTCTTATTCCCATACGATATGAAATTTCCTGACAGTCTAAAAGGAACTGATTATTTTACCACAATTTCTGTTGATGAAAGAAAAAATTTTTGGCATCATAGAGAATTAGTGCGTTACAAGTATGGTAAATCAAAGAAACTTACAGAATCTTTAGACTTTATTGAACAGAAATATAAAGAACTTCATGAATTACTTGAACCACTAGAAAAAGACATTAAATAATTACTTTCCAACCATTCTCTGAATTTACAAATTTTTCTTTATTTGCAATTGCATGATTTATTTTCCATCTGACAGAATCTTTGTCAAACTCATATACGATTTCAGTGGTTTTAGGAGGAAGTTTTTCAGGATCAAGATGATATGGCAATAATTCAACTACAAAATCTATTTTTTCAACTGCAGTTCTAAACCATTGACCTTCATCAGATTCAACTAAAAATCTAGTTTTTGGCTCCCCAGAAAAACTTAGATCAATTTTGATTGCTTTTCCATCACCACGACGTCTTTTCATTTCTTTGAAAATTCCTTTTAATCTATCCCATTCTTTGTATTCAAACCATTTGAAAAATTCATCATTAAACGCATAAGGGAATGGAATCTCAATAAAACTAACAAATTTATCAACAAAATCATTTTCTTGTTCATCATATTCAACAAAAAATTTTTTATCCAAAATACTGGTAATTACGTTAACTTCCCATGGTGAAATGCCATAATGTTTCAGTATAATTTTTTGGGGAACTTCAGACATTATATTATGAGATGAAAATTTACTATTAAAGATTCAAAGTGTGTGCAGATACTTCCACAAATACATCAAACCAACAGTACTTATCATAAACAGCATTGGTTTCCAGGCAAAAACTGGAATATCTGGAGTGGTAATTTTTATTTTATAGTTTTCATAAATTGTATGAATATATTTACTGATTCTGTTATTCCAGACCTTATAATCAATTTCATATTTTTTCAGAATAGATTCAATTTCATAAACAACTGGCGTACGTTGACTGAACAAGTGTTGTAGATAATCTCTTGATATCTCAACTTCTGCTTGAATAGCAACCATGCCTTTTTTGATATCAAATAGTCGTATGTGCATTTCCCATGGTTTTGCTAGTTTTAATGATAGACCATCACCAATCTGAAAAGGTTGTTTATGCTCAAATTTTACCCTCCTAGCACCTTCTTGTGCAAATATTTTTTGTATTTTTTCTATATTTTCTTTTACCACCAAATGTAATTCTTCAACACCAGATTTTTTGTCAACATGAATTTTTTGTTTAATACCATCTACCAGTGATACTGTTTTTGGATATTTAGTAACATAGTTCATTTTAATTGATTTCAAAAAACCTTCTATTTAAAATCAATTAATTACGTGGGTCTGAAAAACCTCTAACATAAACACATTGTTCATGTGAAATTGTCATTTCCTTATGAGAAATAGTTCTGCTGGTCAAATTACATTCGGAGTCTTTGATTATTGCTATAGGCTGTGATTCTGAACCTTCACCCATCTTATGATTTGCAATAGAAGCAAGATTATCAGCAGTTGCTTGAAATGTCACCTTTAATGGGTTTCCGTCAAGATCTTGTTTACCACGTAAATCATTGACCGGCTCAAATCCTGCACAAGCAATGGCAACTCCAACAGTTCCAACTCTGGCAGGCATTAGTCTACTGTCCACAATAATTATTCCAACATGAATATTATATTCAAAGAAAATTTTTCTTTTTATATTTTCAGCAACTTGATATGGATTTTCTGGATATAAAATTAATTTTGTTCCATCGGCATTAGATTTATCAATTCCAGCGTTTGGTGCTAAAATGCTATCTGATGATGTAATTACAAATCCTGAAACACCACCAAATATCTCATCTGATTCTCTTAATATCACCTCTGCAAATTTTGGTTTTATCTTGAATTTTTCTGAAATATAATTAGATTGTTCGGAGGTGACTATGTTAGTAGTATCTATAATCCGTCCCTGTGAATTTGAGACATATTTACTTGAAATTACTATAACATCGCCATTTTTTAATAAAATTTTATTTTCTGAAAGAACACCAATTATTTCATCAAATAAAACAAAATTCCCATTTTGCCGTTTTGCCTTAAGAGGTATTACCGTTAATGACATAATTTCGATACTGACTAATCTCTAATTATTGTTCTGAAAAGCTTTTAATCTCAATAATTGGCATTGTCGTTCATGAACATAACAGAAAAAATACTTGCACGTGCATCAGGTCAAAACACTGTTGCGCCAGATGATGTAATATTTGCACAAGTAGACAAAGTTATGATACATGATGTCTCTGGACCAGGTGTCATTAAGGTATTTGATAAGTTAAAAAATCAAGGTGTTGATACATCAAAGTTGTATGATCCATCAAAAGTTTGGGTTGCAGAGGACCATTTTGTTCCTACCGCAGAAAAAATCTCTGCAGAGAATATCATAAAATTATCAGAATTTACACATCAATATGGAATAAAGAAACATTTCAAATATGGAATGGGTCAATATGGAATTTGTCATACACTTTCACATGAAGAGGCGCTAGTACTACCAGGAGAACTCTACGTAGGTGGTGATTCACATACAAATACTACAGGCGGATTGGGTGCATTTGCATGTGGTCTAGGTCATACAGATATTGCATATGTATTACTAAATGGCGAAATATGGTTTAAGGTACCTGAAACTTTCTATTTCAAACTAAATGGTAAGATGCCAGAACATGTTATGGCTAAAGATTTTATTTTGAAGATTATTGGTGATATTGGTACCGACGGTGGTGCTTACAGTACTATGCAATTTGGTGGAAATGGAATTGATGAGATGTCAATTGAGAGTAGATTGACATTAACAAATATGACTACTGAAGCTGGTGCCAAAAATGGAATAATTGAAGCAGATCAAAAAACTATAGATTATTTACAACAACGTGGTGCAAAGAATGTGAACCAAATAAAATCAGATGATGATGCAGAATATGCAAAAGTTTTTGAATATGAGGCATCTGAAATTGAGCCAGTTGTAGCAAAACCATATTCTCCTGAAAATATAACGCAAGTTAGAGATATTTCATCAGTTGAATTAGACAAAGCATACATTGGTTCTTGTACTGGTGCAAAATATGAAGATCTTTTAGCCGCTGCAAAAATTCTCAAAGGTAAGAAAGTGAAAATCAGAACAGAAGTACTACCTGCTGCAATATCAATATACAAAAGAGCCATGCAGGATGGATTATTACAAATATTCATAGATGCAGGTGCAATGGTTGGTCCACCTACATGTGGTGCGTGTTGTGGTGCACATATGGGTGTTTTAGCAAAAGATGAAATCTGTATTAGTACAACCAATAGGAATTTTCCTGGACGTATGGGACATATTGATTCTCAAACTTATCTTGCATCACCATTAGTTGCAGCTGCATCTGCAGTGACAGGTAAAATCACTGATCCGAGGGATTTGAATTGAAAGGCAGTGTAATAAAATATGAAAGAGATAACATTGACACTGATGTAATTATTCCAGGTACATACCTCAAAATCCATGATTACAATGAATTAGCCAAACATGCTATGGAAGGATTAGATCCTGAGTTTCATTCAAAGGTTAAGGATGGTGATTTTCTTCTAGCTGGAAAGAATTTTGGATGTGGCTCATCAAGAGAACACGCTCCAATTGCCCTTTCTACATGTGGTATTAAAGCAGTAATAGCGGTTTCATTTGCACGAATTTTCTACAGAAATTCAGTTGATGGAGCATTTCTTTTACCAATTGAAATTGATGAAAAAACATATCAAACTATTTCAAATAATGATGAATTAGAAATAGACGTAGAAAAAAATGAGATAAAAAATATTTCAAAAAATGAAACATATTCAATGAAACCATTTTCAAAAATAATTGCAAAAATAATTTCTGCAGGTGGTTTGTTCAACTATAAAAAGTGATTATTAACAATGTCTGAAACATTATTTGAAAAAATCTGGAACTCACATCTTGTCAAAGAAAAAGAAAATGAAGCATCATTAATCTACATTGATAGGCATTTAATTCATGAAGTCACATCACCACAGGCATTTGATGGATTACGTTCCAGTAATAGAAAAGTAAGAAGATCTGATCTTACAATTGCTACAGTTGATCATAATATACCAACCACAGATAGATCATTGCCAATATTGGATGAAACCTCATCTATACAAATTCAAACATTAGAAAAAAATTGTCAAGATTTTGGAATTCAACTTTTTGGTAAGAATAGTAAAAATCAGGGAATTGTTCATGTAATTGGACCCCAACTTGGAATTACCTTACCTGGAACAACAATTGTTTGTGGAGATAGTCATACATCAACGCAAGGCGCATTTGGTGCATTTGCGTTTGGAATTGGAACAAGTGAAGTAGAACATGTCTTAGCAACTCAAACACTATGGCTTGAGAAACCAAAATCTTTTGAAATAATTGCTACTGGAAAGAGAAAAAATTCATTTGCAATTACTTCAAAAGATATCATACTTAGTATAATCCGTCAGATAGGAACTTCAGGAGGAGCAGGTCATGTATTGGAATACAGTGGAGACGCAATATCTGAATTATCAATGGAACAGAGAATGACAATTTGTAATATGTCCATTGAGGCAGGTTCAAGAGCAGGACTTATTGCCCCTGACGAAAAAACATTTGATTATTTGAATAAACGTGAATTCACACCAAATAATTATGATCAACTTGTTAGTGAGTGGAAAGAAAATTTACAAACTGATCCAAATACAAAGTTTGACAAGAGTTTTACAATCAATGTTGATCATATTGCTCCACAAGTAAGTTGGGGAACAAATCCTGCAATGGTTTGTGATATTACCGAAAATGTTCCATCCCCAGAAGAGTTTGGTAATGGTGATTCCGTAAAAATGTATGATGCAGAAAAAGCGTTAGCATACATGGATTTAGAACCAGGTATTCCTATGACAGAAATTCAATTAGATAGAGTATTCATAGGTTCTTGTACAAACTCTAGAATTGAAGATTTAGTTGATGCAGCACAGGTTGTTAAAGGAAAACATGTTTCTCCAAATTTGCATGCTATGATAGTACCAGGTTCACAAATGGTGAAATATGAAGCAGAGAAAATGGGTCTTGATAAAATTTTCAAAGATGCAAATTTTGAATGGAGAGAATCAGGATGCAGTATGTGTTTGGGAATGAACCCAGACATTTTGAATCCAGGTGAACGTTGTGCAAGTACTTCTAATAGAAATTTTGAAGGAAGACAAGGCACTGGAGGCCGCACTCATCTAGTTAGCCCTGTAATGGCAGCGGCCGCTGCAATTGAAGGACATTTTGTTGACATAAGAGAGTGGTACTAAAAATTGGAAAAATTTAAAAAAATTAGTAGTACTATTACACCTTTTGATAAGGCAAATGTAGACACGGATCAAATTGTTCCAAAGCAATTTTTGAAACTTGTTCAAAAGACTGGTTTTGGAAAATATCTTTTCTATAACTGGAGATTTGATGGTGATGGAAATCCAAAAAAAGATTTTATCTTAAATGAATCAAAATATGCAAATTCAAGAATTCTAGTCACAAATGAAAATTTTGGGTGTGGTTCTTCTCGTGAACATGCAGTTTGGGCTCTAAAAGATTATGGCTTTTCAGTTATTATTGCACCTTCTTTTGCTGATATCTTTTATAGTAATTGTTTCAAAAATGGTGTGCTTCCAATACAAATGAACAGAAATATAGTTGAGCGAATCTTTACTGATATATCTAATTTGGAAATCGATCTTGAAAATCAAATGATAATTGGCGATGGTTTACAAGAATACTTTGATATACAACCTGATAAAAAACGACGATTACTTGATGGATTAGATGATATTGCACTTACTTTGCAATCAGAAAATGAGATAACACTATTTGAGAAACAGACAAACATTCCATCAATATTTCAATAAAATTATAAAAATACAGAAAATTTTCTATCGGTACGATTTTTGTTTTCTTCTACGTGCACCTGAACCACCAAATTTCTTTGGTTCCTTTCTTCGTGCATCACCACTAATTAGATATTTGTCAAACTCCAGAATCGTATTTTTTAATTGCTGGCGGGTTGATTTATTGAAAGGATGATCTTTAGGCTCCTTTTTTGTTTTTGTCCACCCAATTATTGCTCTAGAGATCGCTGTTGCCGATGAATATGCTTGACCCATAAATCCACCACCTTTTACTCTAACTGAAATGTCAACTTTATCTCGGAATTCAGTGCCAATAACTTCCAATGGAGCAAGGATAACTTCTCTAGCAGTTTCTGGTGTAATAATTTCTACAGGTACATTGTTAATTCTAATTTTTCCAACTCCTTTAGTAATGTAGACATGTGCACTAGATGTTTTTCGTGATGCAAAATAGATTTCAGTTTTTGGAATCAAAAATTAGTTCCTCCAATATATCTACTTAGTTCAGCCATGGGTGTATAGTTTGAAGTCTCTCTGGTAATTTTTGATTTTTCAAATTGAATTTTTTCAAAAGCTTTTAGTTCTTTTGGTACCCCAATGTAGGTTCTTAATCTTGCAAGATCTGTTTTTTTTGAGGGTTTTTCTTTTGGCAACATACCTCTAATCATTCTTTTAATTATAGTATCTGGTCGTCTTGGATGAAAGGGTCCATGTCTTGGATGAATTATGCTTGCAATTTTTAGAAAATCCTTGTATTCACCGATTATACTCGACTTTTTACCACTAATCATAATTTTCTCACAGTTAACTATTGATACCCTATTTCCTTTTCGTAATAGTTTTGCAACATTTGAGCATACTCGTCCAGCGATAAGATTTGTACCATCAACTACTATTGGTTTACTAAGATCAATTACTTGTTGTTGTTTACTAGCCAATTATTTTTACCCCTTTACCACTTGGAAATCTTTGAATCATATCTGAAAATTGTAGAATTTCACCACCGGATTCTTTAATTTTTTTTGCAGCAGAATTTGAAATTGAAAATGAAGAAATCAATACTTTATGTGATAATTTTCCGGTTCCTAATATCTTCCCTGAGATAACAACTGCATTTCCATCATCTGTTAATTTATCAATTTTTTTTAGATTGATGGTTTTCTTGTTTGAATTTGATTTTAATGCATTTTTTGCAATTTTTGACCAAATAGGTGCTTCATTCTTTTTAGAAGCAGATTTCAATTCTTTTACTAATTGTACTAGATTATTTTCCATTAGTCAAAGCACCAAATTACCCAAATATAATGTCTATGAAGTTCTATTTTAAATCAGACAAGATTTTTTTGAATTCATTTAACCGTTTTGATAACTCTTCAACACTGGACAGAATAATATATTGTGGTTCAAGCGAACCGGTTGTTTCCACCGTCAAGATTCTTTCATCATCATTATTTGATTCTGTTAGAATGGAGACGTTAGCAGAATTCCATTTTGCATGTTCCGTACCTCTTCCAAGTCTTGCATACGTCTCAAGTTTTAATCTTTGACCAGGTGCAAGTGTGACTATAGGAATATTGTCTGAAATTGGTTTTACCACGTCATCTAGAGATTTTAATTCACCAGAAAGTACAGTTCTTGTTTCAGTAGCCTCTCCTGAATCAAGTGTAAACATCACCTTATCTGATTCATTGCCTTGCTCTACTGCAGAGAGTTCAGTTTTTAATGGAATTAGACCCAATCTGTGTGCAATTCCTTCATCAGCCATAATTGATGAATTTATCATCATATCTACTGTATCAATAGCATATATTGGAACTCCATTCAAACATATTCTTCGTAATGCATTTGCATATTGTAAAGGAATTCCCTTTAGTTTAACAGAGACTTTCTGCTCATTTTGTGATATAATATTTAATGACAAATCTTAATAAAAAATTTCCAAGTCCAAATAAATACCTTCTTGGAATTCATCAGAAATAAATACGAATTATTCTTTGATCAGTTGTAAAATGACCGATAAAGTCACTATAGTCAGATACACTTACAGCGGTGATAAATTTGAACTATTAGTAAAACCTGATCCAGCTTTTGATTATAAACTAGGAAAGATAACAGAAATATCAAAAGTCCTAATATCAGATGATGTCTACACTGATTCTGGTAAGGGTACACGTGCAACAAATGAAAAACTTGAGCAGATTTTCAAGACTACAGATTCGATCAAAATTGCAGAAACAATATTGAAAAAAGGCGTCCTAAATCTTACAACTGATCAAAGAAGAAAAATGATTTCAGAAAAGCGAAAACAGCTCGTGACGTTTATATCAAAAACATATGTTGATCCACGTTCACATTTACCACATCCCCCATTAAGAATTGAACAAGCAATGGATGATGGACGAATCTCGATTGATCCTTTCAAAAATGTTGATGAACAAGTAAAAGATATAGTTGAAAAATTAAGACCTATAATTCCCTTAAAATCTGAAAATACAGTTCTAGAGATTACAGTTCCAGCGCAATTTGTTGCACAATCATATACTGTTTTAAAATCTACTGGTACATTAAAAAAGGAAGATTGGCAACCAAACGGTTCACTAAAAGCAATACTAGAAATACCTGCAGCCGCAAGACCAAACGTGATAGATAGATTAGGTTCAATTACAAAGGGTACAGCTACAGTTGAGGTATCTAAATGAATAATGAAAAAAAGCGCCATGTTATTCCTGGTGAGGTTATAGTTTCTGGTCAGTATCGGGCTGAACAGAACACAGTCATGGAGGGTGATAAGGTTCTTGCGACTACTATTGGTCTTTCCGACGTGCATGACGGAAGTGTAAGAGTGATTCCTCTAACTGGAGGTTATTATCCAAAAGATGATGATTTAGTAATTGGTAAAATAATTTCTCACTCCGCTATGTCTTGGGAGGTTGATATCAATTCATGTTATTCTGGTATGTTGCCAGCAACCGATGTCTTTGGACGAGACTTCTCATCACACTCCGATGATCTTTCATCCAAATTAAGTAACGGTGATCTTATTGTCACAAGAATTGTTAACGCTGACAAAACACGTGACCCATTATTAACAATTTCAGGAAGAGAGTTGGGGAAGATTGATTCTGGAGAACTTGTGACTATATCTCCAAGTAAAGTTGCAAGGCTTATTGGTAAACGTGGTTCAATGATTCAGATGATTGAGGGTGGAACTAATGCGCAAATTACAATTGGTCAGAATGGATTAATTGTTATTTCTTGTGATGATACAGATGGATTATTAAAGGCCATAAAGGCGGTTGAGTTAGTCGAAGATAAGGCGCATGTTGCAAATTTGACAGACCAAATAAGTGAAATGTTAAAAATAAAAAGTGATTGAAATGGGTGGAAGAGATACAGATATTGTCCTATTAGATGAAAATGGAATTCGCTGTGATGGAAGAAAAATTAATGAGACAAGAAAAGTGAGTATCACTGCAGGTGTATTAAAAAACGCAAATGGTTCTGCATATATTGAATTTGGCGAAAACAAGATTCTGGTAGGTGTTTATGGTCCAAGAGATGTTCATCCAAAACATTTGTCCGATACCGACACAGGAATTTTACGCTGTAGATATCATATGACTCCATTTTCAGTAGGTGAAAGAAAAAATCCAGCACCTTCTAGAAGGGAAGTGGAAATTAGTAAGGTAATCAAGGAAGCACTAGAGCCTGCTGTCATATTAAAACAATTTCCAAGAACTGCAGTTGATGTTTACATGGAAATCTTACAAGCTGACGGAGGTACTAGATGTGCTGCACTTACGGGCGCATCCGTTGCATTGGCAGATGCTGGAATTCCTATGCGTGATTTAGTTGCAGGATGTGCTGCTGGAAAAGCTGCTGACACTGTTATACTTGATGTAAATAATGAAGAAGATCAAGCAGGACAAGCTGATCTGCCAATAGGTTATATGCCAAATCTTGAAAAAATAACTCTTTTACAGTTAGACGGAGTCTTAACACCTGATGAATACAAAAAATGTATTGAAATAGGAATCGATGGCTGCAAACAAGTTTATGAAATTCAAAAAAAGGCATTGCAGAATAAATATTTTTCAAAAGGTGACGATGACTAATGGGAAGTTCTAAAATTATTGATCAATTGAAAAAAAATCAAATTCTTGAGTTATTAAAAGAAGGAAAACGCATTGACGGTCGTGCATTAGATGAAGTGCGTGATCTTACCGTTGATGTTGGAGTAATACCTAAAGCTGAGGGTTCTGCAAGAGCACGATTAGGTGATACTGAAGTTGTAACAGGCGTCAAAATTCAACCTGAAAGACCATTTCCAGATACTGGTGATCAAGGAATGTTAATTTGTACCGCAGAGATTCTACCAATTGCTCATAACGATGTTGAGACTGGTCCACCAGGTCCTCCAGTTGTTGAGTTAGCAAGAGTAACTGATAGAGGAATTAGAGAAAGCAAAATGTTGGATATGAAACAATTAGTTTTAGAGAAAAATAAATCTGTCATAGGAATTTTTTGTGATAATGCTGTAACTGATCACGATGGAAATCTTTTTGATGCATGCTCTTATGCAACAACTGCTGCAATCAACTCATGTAAAATTCCAAAGTATGAAATGCAAGATGACGCACCTGTAAAAATTGAAAATGAATTTGATGCACCACCAATCTCAACTTTACCTGTTTCTGTAACAATGGCAAAAATTGGTGATTACATAATTGTTGATCCAAATTTTGATGAGTGGTCAATTATGGATGCACGTATAACAATTACCACAAATTCCGATGGAAATGTGGTTGCACTTCAAAAAGGTGGTCATGATGGATTCACACAGGAGGAACTTATCAAATGTGCAGAAATCTCTGTTAGAGTTGGCTCAAAAATACGTGAGATTATAAAACAAAGTAGTTCTGGTGTAAATTAGATGGCAAAAAAACAAGGACGCTTAAAAGGTTTAGGAGCTAGATATGGAATTAAAATAAGAAAGCAATACTCACAAGTACACCATTTAATGAAAAGTAAAAGAAAATGCCCTGAATGTGGCAGCTCAGTTACAAGAGAAGTTGTTGGAATTTGGTCTTGTAAAAAATGTACATTCAAAATAGCTGGAACAGCTTATGACGTTAAATTTTAGTACAAAAATAGAATTTTACGCAGGACAGGAAACTAAAGCAGTTTTTGATTCTCTTTCAGTAGACAATAAATTTTATCCTGAAAATCCAACAGAAACTAAAATTTCGTATCAGAAAAAAATTCTAATTCAGATTGGCTCAAAACATATTCCACAACTTAGAGCTAATCTTAATTCAACTTTGAGATTGATGCAGGCATCATATGATTCAATAAACTCGGTAAAGATATAATAAAACAAATACCAAAAATTTGTTATGTCATCAGGTCAACAAATGCCTCCTTGGTTACAAGAACAAATTACGAAATTGCAGCAATCACAACAAAATCTTCAATCAATACTGGCCCAAAAACAACAGGTTGAGATGGAAAATACCGAATCAGAACGTGCATTAGAAGAATTGCAAAAAGCAAAAGACGATGAGCATGTCTTCAAATATGCTGGAAGTATATTGATTAAATCTGATAAAAAAACACTAATTGAAGAATTAGAGGAGAAGAAAGAATTATCAAAAACACAGACAACTGTTTTAACGAAACAGGAAGAACGATTAAAAACAAGTCTTCAAGAACAAGAAAAGAAGATTCAAGAAATGTTAAAAAATCCTACATCTGGAAATAATTCATCACAGACTAGCTCCTAAAATTACAACAAGATATTAAGAATATTATATTATAATTTATGTGAGAGTAGAGGATATTCGCATAGTAATTGATGAAAGAGAAAGAAAAAGTGGCATACCTAAATTATTACAAGCGATAGGAGTTAATGTCGAAGTTAAGACATTACCAATAGGCGATTATATTGTATCACATGAAACTGTTGTAGAAAGAAAAAGCATTCATGATTTCATATCTTCTATTTTTGATGGAAGACTATTTGATCAGTGTAATAGATTAAAGGAACATTTTAAATTTCCAATTATTTTGTTAGAAGGAAATGTTGATGAGATTGAATCCATAACTGAGAATCCACTAGTCTTTTATGGTGCACTTTCCACGATTGCAGTTGATTTTAAAATTCCAGTCATACCAACACCAAATGCATCTCATACCGCAAAATTACTAGTATCATTGAGTTCAAGAAAAGAGTCAATCAAAGGTCCACTACTTAAGAAAATCAAAAAATCAAATGATATACAAAAACAACAATTGATAGTATTGTGCAGCTTACCTGGAATTGGAGAAAAGACTGCAATTAGAATGCTTGAAAAATTTGGGACGCCACTAAAAGCTTTATCGTCATCTACAAAAGATTTGGCAAAGATTCCAGGTTTGGGTGAATCTCGTGCAAAGAAAATTAAGAAAATGCTACAAGAAAAAAGTAAACATACTAAAAAATTAGATCAAAAGACATTACATGATTCCTAATTTTTTGGAACTAGTTTTTTCCTTAATTTATTTCCACAGTTTGGGCAAAGAGATTCTTTAGGACTTATTCCACATGCAGGACAATAATGTATCCACCTTCCAACAGTCTTAATTCCTCTAGTCATTATTGGTATGATTACCACACCAAGATGTTTTGCAAGATTTGACACTGCAAAATCATCTGAAATCAAATCAGAGTCTAACTCTAATGATAGTGCTATAGATGACATATCTTCATCCGATAAACTGTCTATATCACCAGTTTTTTTTGCGGCATTCCTAACTTTTGTTACATGTTTGTCATCTGGATCTTGAATTATCAGTCGTTTAGAATTAAGTAAGATTTCAAGCGCCATGTGGTTTTTTTTAATATGCTTAATTTCATCATATACTGAGGCTGTTACATAGTAACTATCTTCTGATCTAAACGGTGTGCCAGCATAAAATGCAGTTGCATCAAGTACTCTAAAACCCAAGTTTATTCATCTGTCTTAGACCTTTTTTCTTTAGTCTAACAAAAACTGCTTGCTTTTTGAATTTCTTTATTGTTATTTTTTCTCCAACTCCTGCTGATTTGATCATTTGTGCATCCATTACTATATTACAGTCATGCGAACAATTAATCTCAATTTTTTCATCAGGAACTACAATTGATGGTAATCTATGTACTGGTGCTACTGGTGTGATTATCAAGACATCAAGACTCTCATGTAGTAGTGGTCCGCCAATTGAAAATGAATGACCAGTAGATCCACTAGGTGTTGATATTATTACTCCATCCATTTTTTGTTTTACTGTGTCACTTTGAAATTTTATCTCAAACTCAGCAGTTTTTGTAAGATTTTTTCTATTAACATAAATTTCATTTAAGGCTGGCGCAAATTCTTCTCCATTACATGATGCAACCACCCTAGTTCTTTTATCAAGCCAAATCTTATTTTTGCTTATTGCGTTTATGGCATCATCTACATCATCTAGGGTAATTTCAGATAAAATTCCTCTATTTCCTCCGACATTTATTGTTAGTATAGGTGTTTCATTACGCAAATTTCTAAACGCTCGTAATGTTGTACCATCACCACCAAGTGTAATTGCCAGGTCAAGTTTAACTTTGCTTAATTGGTCTAATGATTCAACTTGTTTGGCATTAGCCACTTCAACAGGTGCAATTGTATACACACTAATTTTTTTCGAGAGAAGTTTTTTGGCTACCGTTTTTGCAGCGTTCTCTGAAATTTTTGATCCAAATTTACTTACTATAGCAACTTTGTTTAGTTTCAAGCAGTTCTCTTCAAGATGTTTCACATTTAAAAATCATGTACTTGCTTTCAACTATACGGATAAGATATTTAAGGCAATTACGCATGGATAAACCAGAGGCAGAAAAATGTCATTACTATTAAAAGATCGAGTTTACACAATGGAGGCACCAACAGCTAAAAGAGGAGTTTATCCGTTACACGGTTACAAGCTCGGACTTTACAGATTACCAATAAAATTGGATGAAGAACTCGAAATACAATCAGTTCATGATGGGCTAAAAAATACATTTGAGATGGATATGTATGCTGATAGAATTTTTGCAACGTATTCATGGATTGAAGAAAATATGTCCAATAAATTTTCTAAGGGATATGAAAAAATAGATCTTAGTGTTACGGTTGAGATTGTAACAGGCGAAGTTGTTGATATAATATACCAGATATTTCCAATTGAAAAATTTGGTGATGTGCCATGGATTAAAGATTACAGAAAGAAGGCAGATCATTTTGCAAAGATGATTACAGACACAATTCTTAGAAATACAATTCTTTCCGACAAAATGGCTGAGGCATTAATGAAAACAGAAAAAATTACCGAGGATGAAGCATTTGTAAGATTAGAAGAATTAACTCCTTTAGCACAGATTGTCCCAGATGCAAAACCAATCCCAGTTAAAAAAGAACCAGTTGCTTTGGATGTTGCTGGAGGACCAGCACAAGAATGGCAAGGAGGAGAGGTCAAACCAGGACCAATTGATGTTGATTATAAAGCAAAGATGAAACAGTCTGCAGTATTCAAAGCACCATCAGGTCATCAAGTTAAGACATGGGGACGTGTTGGAACTGATAATGGAATATTAGGTGTTTGGGGCGAATATGTCTCAGTTGATTATGATATTTGTGTTGCAGACGGTGCCTGTATAGATGCATGTCCTGTAGGTGTTTATGCATTTGCAGACTTCCCTGGAAACCCAGCATCTGACAAAAAACCTCTAATGGGTGGTGAACCAGACTGTATATTTTGTCTGGCATGTGAGGGAGTTTGTCCTCCCGAAGCAATCAAGATATTTGCACAAGACTAAATTGCATTTCAAATATAAATAGCAATAAGAGTTTTTACATGTTGAGTCATGGAAGGTAATCCCTTTACACAATTTGTATTTCAAGTATTCATTTTTTGTGCAATTCTAATTATCGGCTATACTTGTAATTTTTACTATTTGGCATTTTTATCAAGTAGAAGAAAAGAGATTTATCCTGTTTCAGAAATTGGTGAACCAACAATCACAATACAACTTCCAATATACAATGAAAAATATGTTGCAACACGATTAGTTGATGCAGTTTGTGCCCAAGACTACCCAAAAGAAAAAATGAAAATCATGATTTTGGATGACTCTGATGATGATACAGTAAATTTGATGCATCAAATTGTCCTAAAATATCAAAATCTGGGATTTGATATATCACATGTAAGAAGAGGAACACGTGAAGGATACAAAGCTGGTGCATTAAAACATGCAATGAAATATACAAAAAGTGATTTTGTTGCTATTTTTGATGCTGACTTCATACCACCAAACTGGTACTTGAAAAAGGCAATACCACATTTTACAAATTCAAAAATTGGACTTGTTCAATGCAGATGGGGTCATGTCAATGAGAATTATTCTGCACTTACTCAAGCACAGGCTTTGAATCTTGATTTTCACTTTTTAGTAGAACAAAAGGCTAAAAGCAATTCACATTTATTTATGAATTTTAACGGGACTGCTGGAATTTGGAGAAAAGAGTGTATTGATGATGCTGGGGGTTGGCATACTGCAACTCTTGTTGAAGACTTGGATCTAAGTTATAGAGCACAGATGAAAGGTTGGAAGTGTCTGTTCCTGCCTGACATAGTAGTTGATGCAGAATTGCCGGTACAAATGAATGGTGCTAAAAGGCAACAGTTCAGATGGGCAAAGGGTTCAATTCAGTGTGCAATCAAACTACTCGGAGATATACTTGTTAAAAGAAAGATAGCATTTGATGCCAAACTTCAAGCATTTATTCAACTTACACGACATATTGTTTTTCCATTAATGTTGATACAATTCATAACTCTTCCGATATTGCTTGCATCAGAGGTAAACCTCTATATCGTAAGTTTTCTTCCTGCTCTCACTCTAGCAACATATCTTGCTATGGGTCCAGGAGCATACATCCTTGTGATTCATAAAATGTACAAAACAGGTTGGAAAGCAAAAGCAAAAACATTACCATATTTACTAGTTTATTCAATCGGAATGTCTGTGAATAATACTGTTGCAGTTTTTGATGCAATGGTCGGAAAGAAAAACGAGTTTCTAAGAACTCCAAAATATGGAATCATTAAAAATGATGACGACTGGAGAGATAAGGCATACAATCTTCCATTCTCAAGAACAACACTTCTTGAAATGTTCTTTGCGATATATGGCATATTAGGCATATTCATCGCAATATTTTCTAAAAATCCAATCTTTGTACCTATAATAGCTCTACAGGCAATTGGCTTCTTTTACATAGCCTGGCTTAGCCTTTCGCATACAAGATATAAAAGACCTAAATCAGGTCTCCATAAAATAACAAAAGAAGAAAAAATGGCAAATTACTTTTACAAGTTAGCAGTTGGTGGAATTTTTGCAATAATTATAATTGGAGCGTACATGGCCTTTGTAGGTTACAATAGCGATGTCTATCCGCTTGATATGTCAGTTGGTTTATTGGATAGAATTATGGCATCGTCCGATCCCCAATCAATCTTGGTAGACCTTAACGCAATCAAAGTACTTCTTCCAATAGAAGGAAACCCTGTTTGGATATTTCCAACTGATACTACAAATTTTGTAAGAATTCAGACTGATTTGAACACGATGATAATTAGTGCAGAAAAAATTGCTGCAGTTCCAACAGATAGTGCAGCATATCATACTGGCATGTCTAACATACATGAAAGAGGTGCTGTAATACAAGAGAATCTTGCAGATGCAATTCCATACATGTACGTTAGTTTCTCAAACATAATATTCACTTCAATTTGGATTGCTGCAATCTTAGCAATATTTGCTGTGCTTAACAAGAAGAAACAAGAATTAAAAGAATATGATGTTTCAAATGACGTTTAAGAAATATTTAGTTCATTTCTTATTTCATCAACAGCTCTAATTCCAAAAATATCACGTACTTGTTGAATCCTAATCGCTTCTTTTAGCAATTCCTTTCCTAGATTATCTACTAATATTTGAAATACTTCAGAAAATCGTAGCTCCCATTTGTCTGCGCAGTCAAAGATTTTTCCAACAGCCCATTGCCTTACCTCATGTGGTAGTGGTATTTTTTCATTTGATTCTATAGATAAACTATCAAATAAGTTGATAATATCCGTCGTATCAGTAGTCATTTTTTCAATATCTTTCATATCACCATATTTAGATTCTGCTTGCATTCGTATACCTGATTGATATTCAGATAATTTCAATAATGCCAAAACTTCTTTTGAGCTATCACTAGATGCTTTATTTGTGACATTTTTGATACCCTCCAATTCTTGCACCACTTTGTCAGTTTTTTTATGAAATTCTGAGGCTAACGAGTCAGAGCGGTTAATCAGATTTGATAACCCAGAAATTTTCTCTTCAATTTCTGATTTGAATGTTTTGAGTCCATCACCTATTACTGAAGAAATATTTGTATTTTTCACTATTCCGCCGATCTCATTTTTGATATTTGACATATCTTTTCCTATGTCTCCAGTTCTGTTTGAAATTGAAACAATACTATTTCTTAATTCATCTATTTGTTCTGTTATTCCTGACGTAGAATCATTTCCACGTGTCACTGTCTTCATCTCTTCTTTTAGATCATCAACTCTATCAGCCACTTTCATTATCATCTTAGAATTATTCCTAATGGAATCAAGACTCTCTGAAACAGTTTGGACTAGTTCATCATTCTTTGCACTTGATTTGTTACTTTGTTCTATACTCCTGATCTTTTCTTCAAGTTTTATGGTTTGTTCATTTAATTTGGTAATGATCTTTGTATTTCCTCTCATTTGATTTAGTCCAGCGAAAAGACGCTCTGTATCTTCTTCAATAATATTGATCTGTTTTGACTGCTTCTGAATTTGAACCATTGATGAACTTAGTGTATCAATCATGTCATTCATTGTCACCAGAATCCTTTGATTCTCTTTGAAGATCTTTGTCATGTTTTTGATTTCTTTTGATATTGTTTTTGTTGATTCTGATACTGCTGATACTTTAGTGAATAATTGGAATTGCGTTGGCTCTTTTTTTGATTTCAATTTTTTGGAGTTTTGTTTTCGTATGGCTGTTTTTTTTACATTTTTTTTTGTTACCATATAATATCATAAATTTTTACTAAGTTAAAAAGTACAGGCTAAAATAAAATAAGATTTGTCAAGTTCAGTTGTTGACTGTTTTTGGTTCATGAAGTAACTCATGGAATGTTTTTTCAGCCAATCCATTCATACTTTCAACGAAGCCACGTTTACAATATGTACACTCTATCATATATTACCGTATAATACCGTACCATATATAGCGATGGTTCTTTTGAAATTACCAACTGGTCAGATACCCCAGAGCTTATTTCTTCATAAATCAGTAACTCTGATCATCATCCCAGGCTATATTGGTAAAATATTTAGAAAATAAAGGCGTTATCTTGACAATTGTTATAACGAATTCATGATATTGTCAATAGATGCAAAATCTTTTCCTGCAAGTTGAATCTAATAATGAATCGTCTTCGATAAGTGGTGGTCTTTGGGATATTATAGATAAGATAAATCCTTTACAATTACCTCAGGATGCATTTGTGACAGATCTTGCAATAATTATGATTCTAGCAGGAATCGTCACATTAGCATTTTTTAAAATAAAGCAGCCATTAATTATTGGGTATCTTTTTGCTGGAATGTTAATTGGACCACTTTCTCCACTTTGGGCACCTTTTCTTTCAGAAGCTGGAAATGGGGATAGTGTTGGAGCAGCAGGAATTCTATCCGACATTGGAGCGCTTAACGTCTTTGCTGAGATTGGAGTTATTCTGTTACTGTTTGTAATTGGAATTGAATTTCCATTTGCTAAGATTCGTTCCATTGGAAAGGTAGCGATGGGAGTTGGAACTCTAGGCCTCTTCTTAACTCTAATTCTTGTCTTTTATGTATGTAGTTTGATTGGATTAGAGTTCATGGACTCGTTATTTTTGGCAGCTGCATTATCAATCAGTAGTACTGCTGTTATAGTCAAAGTTCTAGAAGAAACTGGAAAAATAAAAAATGAATCATCAATACTAATTTTAGGAATTCTAATTGTCGAAGACGTAATTGCTGTGATTCTCATTGCATCTTTAGAATCAATTGCATTAGTAGGTAATGTTTCAATTGAGGGCGTGATTGCGGTAGTTGTGGTTGCTGTAATTCTTATTGTTGGAACTTTTACAGTCGGTATTAGAACAATTCCAAAATTGGTTGATAAGGTTGCAACTGCACAGAACAGGGAAATTCTTTTGTTAAGCGTTTTGGGAGTGTGTTTTGGTTATGCACTTTTGGCAAATATTGTTGGACTTTCAGTTGCAATTGGAGCATTTCTAGCAGGAGTACTAATTGCAGAATCTAAATCAGCAGAAGTTTCTAAAATACTATCTAGCCCGATAAAGGACATGTTTGTAGCAATATTCTTTGTTTCAGTTGGTGCACTAATGGACATTAGTCAGCTCGAAAATTATATTTTCATAGCAATAGCACTAATTGCAGTAGCAATAGGCATGAAATTTGGAGGAAATATGTTGGGCAACTTCATTTTCAGACAATCCCGAAGTAAGTCATTAAGATCAGCGTTCACATTGGCTGCCCCACGTGGGGAATTTTCTATTGTGATAATTAAGGTCGGAGTTGATGCAGGTGTTGTAAGTGCTTTCTTATTCCCATTAATTGGTATGATAGCAATTATTACTGCATTCATCTCACCATTTTTGGTAAAGGCTAGTGATCGGATAGTACCAAAATTAACAAAGAAGTAAATTGTCCAGCAAAGAATTAGATGTTTTTTTAGCACGTTCACATAAGGAATTATCAATTCAAGACTTTGAGGGTAAATCTATTCCATGTATAGAATTTGATGGAAAAAAATTTGATGGTATATTGTCTAAAGTTGCAGGAAAGCCATTAGTCGTTGACACTAATCTAAATATACTTCAGGATGGACTTGGGCATGTATTTGTTGAAATGTCACTAACATTTTCACTCGGTGGAATAAAGGAAAACGTTTTAGTGAATGCAAATGAGAATGTAGAATTTTTTGAAGTTCTAGCTGAGAATACAATGCTTGCCATAGCATCAAAAGAATCTCCAGAAAAAATATTCGTGATCCAGTTACCAAAACCTGAACGTCCAATAGAAGCACTGGAAATTATAAAATCTGGATTAGCGAAAGGTGAAGAATAGCATTGTAATGCCGGGGGTGGGTTTCGAACCCACGACCTCCAGATTATGAGTATTGCCTTCTATGGAAGACCCGTCAGAGTTTACCATTCGAACTGGCACTCTAACCAGGCTGAGCTACCCCGGCATAACTAGAATCGAAAATTATTGCAATTAAATGTTCTAGATTAGTAATGTTTTGAAACTTGATTCCATGGCTCATGTTCTAATTTGACCCAAAGAAACTTTTTTTGTAAAGCAGAAGTGTAGAGTTTCTCCCAATCCGCTCTTACTTCATCTGTCCATGATTTGAAAATTCGTGGATCAATGTAGTTTCGTAATGATGTGCCAAGATTGTAATCTCTTGTTTTTTCAGTGAGATCTAATTGTAATTTTAATTTCTCCATTCTCTCTTTGTGGTTCATCTTTGATTTCTTGATCATCTGCTTAATCTTTGAAATGCGCTCTTTTCGTTTCTTTTCTTGAGCATAAGTTTTGATTTTTGTAGATTCTGCTTTCCTTAAGGCTTCTTCATTTTTCTTCCATGGAGTTGCTTTTTCTGTCACTTTTAGTGTATCACGCTTTTTTTGAAGAGATTGTTCAAATGTTTTAGGAATTGTTCTTTTATGATTACACATTATTGCAGCTTCAAGATTTGCAAGCTTTGCATGATAAAGTTTTTCCATTTGGGAACTATTTTTCACATCCCCCTTCTCATTAAGATACTTTGAGACAACTGTAGATGCACTAAATGTTCTGAAAACTTTTGCAGTTAATCCATTTACTACTGTCTTATAGTATTCGTTAACATCTCTTGATGTAAGATTTCCAAAAATTTCATCTGTTGGTTTAATCTTTGATGTTAATTCTTTAAGATTTTCATGAAATTGTTTATCATTTTTGACTGCTGGAACTGTCTCTTTCCATCTTACACTATCTTTTCCAAGAAAATCAAATTTTATTGCATCTGAGGTTAATGTGACATGTTCCTTTCTTAGTGTAGTTGCTCCAACTGTATCTGCTTCTTCTGGATCTTTCTCATCCCCTACTCTCATTGCAGTACGATAGATTAACCAGCATACTGTAGATATTCGTCTAACTTTTGGATCTTTATTTTGCATATCTTTAACAATCTTATTTTTTACAGTTTCAATTTCACTTGCAAGCATCTTTGCTTTATCATATTTTGCCTTGTCTCTATCTTGTTTTATTCCGGCGGTATCTGCTAACCACACATACTTTCTTTTTTGCGTTAGAAAGTCGGTCCAGCTTGCCATCCACATTGATTCTTTATCATGAACAATCTTACCCCAATTTCCAGGTGGCACATTTGCTTTTTTTCCCAGGTTAAGTGTGACATCTTTTGAAGTGACCTTTGGTTTCCATTTACCTCGTAGTGGATGTTCTCCTCTCCCTATGAAAATTCCAGGTGGTTCCGCCATATAGTTTGCAATTTCGACTTCTTTGTCATCCATCTTACCTCTTCCAAATTTCTCTTTCATCTCCTCCCTCAATTCTTTACGTTTTGCGGCAAGTGCCTTTTTTTCTTCCTTTGTAAGAAGTTCTTTGGCATCTTTTTCTTTATCTACTAAACTAAACGCATTTTTGAAATCAACATCTACTAATTCTAATTTTTTATATTTACCAGCAAATGTTTTTGCAAAATCTGCGAGGAAATTTCTCTGAAAAACCTTATCTTGGACATATGGTGTGTCCTTTTTCTTTGCCCATTGGTAAATCATCTCTTCTTGTATGATGTCTAAATCTACACTTTCTCCTTTTATCTTAATCTTAATCTTCTTTGTTTCAAAATCTGGAGGAAATAGTATCCCATTATGTTGTAGTGTTTTCCATTTCATGTTTTTCTCTCATAAATTGTAGACTTTGACAAAAATCAGCTAAAACGATATATCAATCTAACCACCAAATAACTGAAAAAATCACTCAGACGTCTATTTCTATATTAATTCATTCACCGTAGAGTTCTTTTTTCAGGTAATTCTCAAATTCCATATCAGTCTTCATTTTTTTTGCTTCCAGAAACATCATTGCATCATTTCCTACAACGTATCTTGGGAGTGGTTTTTCTTCGTTGATTGCTTTGATAATCACATCTGCAACCTCCTTAGGATGAGTACCCATCTCTGCCATCATTTTCACACCAGAAATGACTTTTTCTGTAATCTCTTTGTATGTTGAATCTTGTTGTGCTTTTTCAGCCAATTTCATAGAATCAAAGAAGTTTGTTTTGATTACACCTGGCTCTATGATTATTACATTTACACCAAATGGCATCAATTCAAATCTTAATGATTCACTTAGACCTTCAAGAGCAAACTTTGAACTTATGTATGCAGGTGAAACAGGAAAGCCAATTCTTCCGGCAACAGAGCTAACGTTGACAATATTACCAGAACCGCGATTTCTCATTATTGGTGCAACCTTGTGAATCAATCTAATTATTGAAAAGAAGTTAGTTTCAAACTGTTTTTTAAATTCATCAATTGACACATCTTCAACAGTACCCCACATCCCATAGCCTGCATTATTGATCAAAACATCAATTTGACCTTTTTTTTCTATAATTGTATTGATTGCAGAATTAACAGATTCTTCACTATCAACATCTAATTGTAAGATTTCAATATTCAGGTTTTCTTTCTCAATCGCTTCTTTAATTTTTTCATCCTTGTTTATATCTCTCATACTTGCAAATGTGTAAAATCCGTCTCTAGCAAGAGCTAACGATGTCTCTAAACCAATTCCGCTTGAACTCCCTGTGACTATAGCAACTTTTTCCATGATGGCTTTCATAATATGTTATCTAATAGTTTTATGATTTTGATATTGATTGGAGTGAATTACACTGATAAAAATACCAGAAGTGTTAACTACCATTAATATCACATTCTCACATGGTAAGTTATACCGCACAAGTGGCAAAAAGTCATAAAAGATTCAACTCAGCACTTAGTAGGGCAAAAACCAGAAAAGCATGTTTGAAGGCTTATTACAGCCACAAAAAGGAGCACGAATCACTTCTAAAACGTCATTTAAAAGAAGAATTGACACAAGTAAATAAGAAGAAAGCAAAAATTCCTTATAGATAGAATATTAACGCATTCTAACTATTTTTTATTAATATCTGAAATTATAAGTAACCAATCAATAAAAAATCAGTTGAAAAGTATCCCATTCAATAATATTTACAACTTTGATTGCATTGAAGGAATGAAATCAATTTCAAAGAATAAGATTGATCTTGTAATCACTGATCCACCATTTGCTATAGATTTCAAGGCAAAAAAAGCTAATTACAATAGAACACAGTCGAATGTTTTAGAAGGATACAATGAGATTTTACCTGAAAATTATTTCGAATTTACACTAAATTGGATGTCAGAAGTCTATAGGATTTTAAAGGAATCAGGCAGTATGTACGTGTTTTCAGGGTGGAACAATCTAAAGGAAATACTAATGGCAATTGATCAGACAGGATTCCATGTCGTAAATCATATAATTTGGAAATATCAATTCGGTGTTGTAACAAAAAACAAGTATGTCACATCACATTATCACTGTCTTTATGTATGTAAAAATACGAAAAAAAGAAAATTTTATCCATTTAAGCGCTTTTTAAAAAATGCGAAGTCAGATGATGGGCATAGTTTACACTATAAGGATAAAGAAGATGTATGGGAGATTAAGCGTGAGTATTGGACAGGGGAGAAGAAAACTCCAACTAAACTACCAGCAGAAATAATTGAAAAAATCTTACAATATTCAAGTAAAAGAAACGATGTTGTTTTTGATCCTTTTTTAGGTTCAGGTCAAGTTGCAGTAGTAAGTAAAATGAATGGCAGACAGTTTTCTGGTTTTGAAATTGTAAAAGATTACTACAATTTTGCAAAAAAACGCTTGGACAAAAATGTATACCGATTAAACGCTAAGGATTAGCTTTTTCTTGTTTTAGAAGATATACATTTTCTAAAAGCCAGTTGCAAAACTCAGCTACCGGCTCCGTGAACTCATACCAAACGTGAAGAGAGTGTGGTAGAATGTCAATCCTATCTTCCTTTCTTCCAGCCTCATTAGCTGGACCAAGAAATACCTTTACTCCCTCCTTGCCTTCATACATGTAAGCATCCTCCGTTTCAACATCACCAAACAGTTCCTTTGCCTTCTCTTTGATTTTTTCCCGCTTTATGGGAAATCTCTGCTTTTCCATGTCTACGATAAAGCTCAAATCCTGTTTTCCATACATTTCAAAATTATTAATTTTTCCTTCATGTGGAAAATTAACCAGTAATTCTATTTTGTATTTCTTTCCAACATCCTTTCCTATCTCGCCAATTCGTTTGTATGCAATTGCTGGGTTTTTCTTTAGTAGCATTCGGATCTGCGGAAAGTGGCGCTTAAGTTCTCTTTGCAGGTCCTCGATTATGACTGTGAATATCATTCTAAATAATATGCAAGAATGCCTTATTTAGATTAGTTTTTTAGCAGAAAAAATTGCCAATGATATATGACCATGCCGATGGATTATGACGGACTTCGTGGCGAGGATGAATCTGAGAGAACCGATAATGTCACTGATTACAAAAGGACGTGCATTGACTTTATTGAAGATATATCTGGGAGCTACTTGGAATGGGTTGATTATTACAAATTACCAGAAGATGAAGACAAAAAAAGACGAAAGGAAATTGCCAGTATTATAGAAAGAACTAACACATGGCTTGCCAAAATTCCACAGTCCATCAAGGCAGTAGATGTTGTGATGAACGATGGTATTCAAAAGATGGCAGAAGCAACAGCTGGAAAACCATTTCAGATTGGAGTTTTTGTAAACCAAAAATCAGATTATACCATGGCAAAACCTGGAATTATTAATGTCAACGTAAAGGCTTCAGGAACAGAAGGAATAAAGACAAAATTGGGGTTTCATCATCAGAGTGAACGATTTCGAATAGAAACAACCGGAAAAGCATTCTTTGACGAGACAAATCTACCAGAAGATGAGTTTGATCTAATGGATATTAATCTGAAATTAAATGCACAAGAATGCAAACAGCGTGACGTTATATCATTTACCATCATAGTCAGTGAGATGAAAGATGGTATTGAATTTGATCGTAGAGGTCTTTCAACAGTCATACATATTGTATGATTACTCAATAGATAAGCTGACTTCTAAGACAATTCTGGATTCTTCTTGTCGTGCCTTGTCTGTATATTTTAACGATGAAATTTTTCTTGCCAGATCTTGATCATCAACTAATCTAGCATTACCTGAAAATTTTTCCCCATTAAATTCAACTTTGACTATAGGGTTAGCAATTGCATTTTTGAGCCAATCACTATTTGGATTCCTTCTTGAAAAATAAATCATATCATTACAAGTTACTGCCTTAGTCCATACGGAATGCTCCTTTCCAGTTTTTCTTCCCATAGTTGTTAGAAGCGCTTTGAATGTAAGATTATTTGTGATAGACAAAATTTCACCCGAATGCCATAATTGCACCAAACATAGCAATAAGTATGGAACCGCCAACTCCAATAAAATACATAATTTTATTTCCCTTCATTAAATTTCTTAGATTTTTACAATATTTATAATATAATTCGCAATGGTGTTATAATCTAAATTCTACCATTAGTTATGCATGCAATTAAAGTGGATTCACTTTCAAAGCAGTTTCAAAAATTCAAGGCATTAGACAATATTTCATTTCAAATTGAAGAAGGTGAAATCTTTGGATTTTTAGGCCCAAATGGAGCAGGTAAAAGCACAACAATGATGATCCTTACAACATTGTTAAAACCTACTTCCGGAAATGCATCGGTTCAAGGATTTGATGTCACTACACAAGCAAAAAAAGTTCGAGAAAATATAGGATTTGTTCAACAAGAGATTGGTGTTGATGAGTATCTTACTGGTCGGGAAAATCTGATTTTTCAATCTAGAATCAGTCAGATGCCAAAGGAGAAAGTGCAATCTAGAATTGATGAAGTGATATCTTTAGTTGAGCTTGAAGAAAAACAGAATGAAGCTACGATTACTTATTCTGGGGGTATGAGAAAAAGACTTGACATTGCATGTGGCCTTTTACATAGACCAAAGGTGCTTTTTCTAGACGAGCCTACGGTAGGTCTTGATATACAAACAAGAAGAAAGATCTGGGAATACATTAGAAAAATACGCAAAGAATTTGAAATGACACTTTTCGTTTCTACTCACTATATGGAAGAGGCTGACAAGCTTTGTGATCGTGTAGGGATAATTGATTATGGAAAAATTCAGGTTATTGACACGCCTGAAATTATGAAAAATGCAATGGGAAGTGACATGATTTCATTTTCATTAATTAATGGAATTGCAAAGCAAGATGAATTAATTAATAGAATTAAGCAAACAGAATTTGTAAATCAAGTAACTAGAAAACAGGGTGAAATTACAATAAAGTCATCTCAGTGTTCAGAAGTAATACCTAAAATTTTTCAGATAACATCTGAAATGAATATAGAGATTGATTCATTATCGTTAAACAAACCAACACTAGATGATGTTTTCATATCATATACGGGACACAACTTACGAGATGATACCACTCAAAAATTAAACAAACGAAAAGAATTCAATTTAAACAGGAGAAGAGGACTTTGATCACATCTGATACCTATGCAATTTTTTGGCGTGAGATGAAACGCTACAGAAAGTCAAAGAGTGGCGTTATTATCAGATTGATCCAACCTGCAATATGGATAATTGTGATGGGAAACATTTTTGCAGGAACACAACCACTTATTCAGTCAGTCGGTTTTGATGGTGAATATATTGAATTTATGGCACCAGGTGTTATCATACTCACTGCAATTTTTACAAGTATCTTTGGTGGAGTTAATACACTTTGGGATAGACGATATGGATTTATGAATAAGGCATTAACATCACCAATTTCAAGATCATCAATTGCACTTGGTAAAATGCTTGCAATATCTTTAATCGCTGCATTTCAGGCAAGTTTGATTTTGGGAATTGCTCTTGCAATTGGAGTTAGCATGCCACATTTATGGATGATTGGACCTATTATGGCAATTGTAATTTTATTTTCGATTGGATTTTCTGGAATCTCAGTTATGGTTGCAGCCGCAGCAAAATCTCAAGAAACGTTTTGGGGAATAATTAATTTTCTTGGGATGCCATTGTTTTTACTAAGTCCAGCACTTTTTCCATTGGCACTAATGCCAGATTGGCTTGCATCTATTGCAGCATTTAATCCTGTCAGCTATACTGTGATACTAGTAAGGGAAATGATGTCTGGATATGTAGAAGGATGGTCAGCATTACTAAGTGTCACCATTTTGGTAGGTTTTAGCGTCATAATGATCGGTCTTGCAAGTTATGTCTTTACGCGAGACGTCAATAAGCCATTTTGAGCCTCAAATCCATAGTCATTTTCAAAAATACGTAGATGGTCATTTTTGACCAAAACTGCAAAAAAATCTTACATGTGTGATCTTGTTCATTTTTCTAAAGGATTTTTTGATGTTGATGTACAAAGTAGTACCACTAGTTTTACTATTTTCAGTATTACTTGTTGGAGTATCATTTACCCAGAATTCGTATGCAGCAAATCATCCGTTTGAATTAGAATGGGGATCTTCTGGAACTCAACCTGGAATGTTTATACATCCACAACACTTGGCAGTTGATTCAGAGAATAACATCTATGTCACTGATCTTGGCAACTCAAGAGTTCAGAAATTTGATGATCAAGGAAATTTTATTAGATCGTGGGGAACAGACGGTTCTGAATCTGGACAATTTAAACAGCCATCTGGAATTGCTACTTCAGATGGTTATGTATTTGTAGTAGACAATCAATTAAACACAGTTCAAAAATTTGATTCATTTGGAAATTTTATTATGAAGTGGGGTAGTTTTGGAAATGCAAATGGTGAATTCAGATCACCAAATGGAATTGCAATAAGTGATGATAAATTTGTCTATGTGGTAGATGCTGGAAACAATCGTATTCAGAAATTTACTTTTGATGGCGAATATATCTCCAAGTTTGGAGATAGTAATAGATTTGCAGGAAATTTTGTTTCTCCCAATGATATTGCAATAGATGGAACAGGTAAATTGTTTGTAACTGATTCTAGTAATAGAATTAATATCTATACAAACGATGGTGATTTTCTAAGAACTTTGGATTCTAGCATAGGCGGATTTAGATTATCCCCAATGGGAATAATTTTTGATACGCATGATAATTTCTATATCGCTGATCATAACAATAACAGAATAATTCAATTAAATGAATTTGGAACAACCCATTCAATATTTGGATCCTTTGGATCTGACAAGGGTCAATTTCAATTCCCAAAAGATGTTGCAGTTGATAATAATGGATTCCTCTATGTGACTGATACACTAAGTCATCAGATTCAAAAATTTTCTACACCGATAGTATCTGAGAAATTAATTGTAGACCAAGAAGAAATTGAAAATGAACCTCAAATTGATCAATCAGAAATTATATCTGAATCAGAAAAAATTACTGAGGAAGAAAATGAATTACCAGAAGCCAATCCAATTCCAAATGACTTCACAAAACCAATCATACATGTGCCTGAGGATATGATAGTCGAGGCTACCGGAGGACTTACAGCTGTTAATGTTGGAAAGGCAGTAGCTGATGATGAAAGTGGAATACTTTCCTTAGAAAATAACGCAGGAAAAACATTTCCACTTGGTATATCGACCATCATATGGACAGCCATTGACGGATCAGGAAATATGGCTATAGCATCACAAAACATCACAGTACAAGATACTACACCACCTGAAATTGAACAATTACAAGATATTGCATTTGAGGCAGTATCTGAGACACAAAATCTTGTAAAACTCAAAACCCCATCAACTTTTGATACAGTTGGTATAATTTCCATAGAGAGTGATGCTCCTGATACATTTTCTCTCGGTGAGACTGTTGTCACTTGGACAGTAACAGATGTTATGCAGAATACATCCACAATGCAACAAAAAATAACTTTGGTTGATTATACATTACCTAGAGTTGACATTCTTGAAGATATTATCATTGAAGCAAATAATCTAAATGAAAATAAAGTATTATTAGATGAACCAAAAGTATTTGACTCTGTAAAGGTTGAATCATTATCTAACAATGCCCCAGAATTCTTCCCTCTAGGTGAGACAATAGTGATATGGACAGTGACCGACACTTCTGGGAATTCTGCAGTATCATCTCATAAAGTCACTATAGTAGATACAATGCCACCTGAAATTCTAGTAAGTGACGTGACTTTAGAGGCAACAGTTTCTAGTGGAAGTGATGTCTTACTAGTTGCACCAAAAATTAATGATATACAAGAAGTGAATATTATTAATGATGCACCAGATATATTTTCATTTGGAGAAACAATTGTCACTTGGACTGTGATAGATCAATCCGGTAATGTATCAACCCAAACACAAAGCGTTAGTGTAGTTGATACAATTAAACCAATCTTACTAGTACCAAATAATATTGAAATTGAGGCAACTGGAATTGACACTGCAATCGATGATTTAGGTGAATTAATTGTAGAAGACATTTCAGAAATGGATAGTATTTCTAACGATGCCCCAGAATTCTTCCCTCTAGGTGAGACAATAGTGACCTGGACCGC
>CAYQPZ010000005.1:0-28859 GCA_964419505.1 uncultured Candidatus Nitrosopelagicus sp.
TAGCAGCATTAGCAATGATTCAGGCATTTCAATTTGAAGCCACACATTATTTCAGTGAAATGGTTATTGATTATGGTCTATCAAACCCTGCAGTAATTGTGGGTCTTCTTGTTGGTGGATTAATTCCATTTATCATCACTGGTCAATTAATTAGTGGTGTTGAAAGGGCCGCAAAGAAAATGGTAGATGAAGTAAGACGACAGTTTAAGAATGATGCTGGAATTTTAGAAGGAACATCAAAACCTGATTATGCAAAATGTGTAGATGTTGCTACTGTTGCATCCTTAGGTGAATTATGGAAATCTGCATCAATTGCGGTAGCTGCACCAATAATTGTTGGTGTCTTATTAGGTCCTTCTGCAGTTGCAGGTCTATTAATGGGCGCTGTTGTAACTGGAATATTCCTTGCATATCATTTAGCAAACACTGGCGGTGCATGGGATAACGCTAAAAAATTAATCGAGATGAAAGGTGAAAAAGGCACTGAAGAACATAAAGTTGCTATTGTAGGTGATATTATTGGCGATCCATACAAGGATACTGCAGGACCTGCATTGAACACAGTGATCAAATTACTTAACACAATTGCTATTGTCTTTGTTCCTGTATTCTTTACAATCATAGTGTTATAGAAAATCTCTATATCTTGTAGAGGATAGTAATTATTTGTGATACCAAAATTTGTTGTAATTTTGATAGGCTGTATTTTTGGAAGTATAGCTGGAATCATTCCAAGTAATTTGATAATGTTTTATGGATTTACATCTGAAACATTTGGCATGTCTATCCCATTCATTGTGGTAGGTATAGTTGGTATTGTAATATGCTTCTATTTTGCTCAAAAAATGGAAGACGTTAGATCCGAACTCTAATCATAGAAAAATAAAATAAAAAAAGATTATAGAATTAGCAGCCTTCCATCTTTTGAATGAAATAACCTTTCTCTTTAATCTCATTTTCTACTGGTTCAGGTGCACCTTGTGTGTGACAGAATTGACATTCCTCTCCTGTTACGACTGCACCTTCTTCACCAACAGTCGCTAGCCATTCTTTTGCATATGCAATTGCTTGGTCATGATCTTGCTTATCGGTGATAACATCGAAATGCATTGTATGACCATCTTTGGCTTTAACATAAGTATCGTAAACATGTATGTCCATATGATGCCTAAAAATGAGTTCTATTTAATTCAAGCAAGTTGTTTTAAATTATTGGAAAAAATGCCTTTCCACAATTTTAATCGGAATCTCTTCTATATCTTCATCTAGTATGTATGCCTTGAAATCTGTGTTTATCCCAGAAAAAATAATCCATGGTATGTCACCATTTAATTTCATGAATTTTTTATCAGTATTTGAGGGTGCCGCAATTGAGTTTGGATGAGAATGAAAAATACCAACTAATTCTAAATGTTTTTCGTCTGCAAGTTTATATCCATATAGAAGTTCTTCTGGTGGAATTGTAAAAGTTACTTCCGAGTCTCCATCTGCATTACGTGTTAGAAAAACTTCTTTAACATTCCACTGTTGTTTATTATGTATGCCAAGTAACATTGCACATGATTCATTTGAACCACATTTTGTAGCATGATCCCTGAGTAAATCCACTTGCGTCTGATTTAGAATTATTTCTTTCACACTATTATTCAGCTGGCTCTTCTATAATTATTGTTGATACCATCCATGGGTGAACAATACACAGGTATTCGTATGAACCTAGATCAAGTTTATTGCTGTCAAGTAAGAATGAATCACCAGCATTCATGAGACCTGAATCAAATGTTTCACCAAAGTCCAATGAACTTGTTACGGTGTGTGACATTTCATCTTCATTTGTCCATTCAATAATATAACCTTGTGAAACAAATGCCTCATCTGGTCCATAATCCGGATTTCCTTGTTCAGCAGATCCTGACAGGATTGAAATTGCAAATGTAGGTCCAGTAGGCAAAACTTCCTCTACCACTTCAACTATTTCCGCTACCTCACTTGCAACTAGATATCCATCTGGACCAACATATCCGAATGCAACGTATAATCCAATTGCAGAGCCAAATGCTAAAATGAATATTACTCCAACGGGTTTTACATATTGTGGAACTTTCATAGCAAAGTATGATATTACAACTGCTGGAATTGTTATCATTATCAATATTGCATAAAATACTGAAACTGTAGAATTCTCAGTAAATACAAGTGCAAATGTACCAAATCCAAGACAAATAGAAATTATAACCAAAACAACTGCTTTAGTTCTATTGGTTGTAGATACACCACCATCTAAAATTCCTTGTGCAAGAATGATAAGACCAATCATAGTTAACAAGCCAGTTAGTGCATGCATTCCATCAACGAATGTATGAGCTAATCCAGAATATGATGTTACCAAACCTGCGAGTCCTATCGCCGTCAAACCAGCTCCCGGCATGATTAAATCCCAATTACTCAATTTGCTTTGATGCCTTCAGTGGAATATTTTATCTTTGTGAAATGATTTTGATCGCAATTAGAAGCGAATTAATAGAATGATTCAATGAATGAAAATGTTGGGTCTAAAAGAGATTATAGAAATTTCAAAGCCACGAATTGTTGTTTTGCTAGTAATAACTGCTGTAACTTCAATGTATGCTGCAAGTAAGCTTGTAGGACCTGAATTAGATAATTGGGGATTAATCCATATCATAATAGCTGGTGCATTAGCATCTGCTGGTTCCAGTGCACTAAATCACTACTATGATCGTGATATAGATCCACTTATGAAGCGAACTAGTACTAGACCAATCCCATCCGGACGCATGAAATCAAATCACGTGTTAATCTATGGGTTAGCGGTAAGTGTTATTTCTGTGATATATGGTGCATTAGCATTAAATTATTTGTCAGCATTTTTTATTGCATTAGGAATATTCTTCTATGTAATAATTTACACCGCATGGTTGAAACGATTGAATTCTTCAAACATTGTGATAGGTGGATTTGCTGGTAGTGCAGCTGCAATGGCAGGATGGTCTGCAGCTACTGGTTCAATGGATATACTTGGATTCTTAGTTGGGTTTTTGGTATTTGTATGGACCCCATCACATTTTTGGTGTTTAGCCATGAAAATGAAAGATGAGTATACTGAAGCAAAGGTTCCAATGTTACCTGTACTTATTGGAATGCAAAAGACATCAAAATACATACTTGGTAACACTTTGATCTTACTTCCATACTCGTTGATGCTTTATGCATTTGGTATGGGACTTGTATACACAGTGATAGCCGCTGCAGCAGGAGGTTTGATGTTAGTATATCATTATAAACTAACCAAAATACCTACGTCAGATTTTGCGTGGAAAGCATACAAGGTCACTGCACCATATTTGACAATAATTTTTCTAGCAGTTGCATTGGATGCTGCTTTTCATTTTAGAATATAGTTAATCAGTATTTGGGAAACTTGCTTCATAATCACGATCTTCAGTTTCCCTAATCTGTTTATCATACTCGTCATCTGTACTATTTACTGTGACATATTCAATTCTTTTGATATTCTTTGTTTGCCATGAAACTGAAATAAGTCCTTTAATTTCTAAATCAAGCAGTATTTTGTTAAATTCACTTTCTAACATAACATCGTCTTTCGATAATACTGTAAACAATTCTTTATCAGTTAGTCCCTCACTCTGTTGTACTTTTTCTAATATTTTATTTTTAAGCATTATAGTCATTTTAACCGTAAAACACCCTGTCTGTTTCTCTTGGAATAACATTTGATACTCCATCCTTAATTTTTTCGTACCACGCCTCAACTTCGTTGGTTATTGATGGTTTGATTTGTTTTAGCCCCGCAGCAAAATCAGTACTAGATATTCTAGACGCATTATTTTGCATTGCATTTACTGCAGCCTCCCTGCACAATGCCGCCAAATCAGCACCGGAATAATTCTGAGTTGCGACGGCAATTTCTTTTAGGTTAACATCTGTTGACAATGGCATACTGTCTGTCATGATTTTAATTATATCAAATCTTCCTCTTTCATCTGGGGGCTGAATGAAAATTCTCAGATCAAGCCGTCCAGTTCTTAAAACTGAGCCATCAATCATATCAGGTCTATTCGAGATTCCAATAACTACTACTCTAGAGGCTACCCCATCTTCCATCTCTGTTAATAACTGACTAAGAATTGTTTCTCCCGGACCAGTCTCTTCACCTGATTTGAATTTTGCCAGTGAATCAAGCTCATCAAGTATGATCACACATGGAGATGATGATTTTGCTTTTCTGAAGATTTCTCTTATCGCCTTTTCAGATTCACCCATCCATTTTGACAAAATTTCTGATCCACGTACAAGAATCATGTTTCCACTACTTTCAGTTGCTAATGCTCTTGCAAGAAGTGTTTTTCCACATCCTGGAGGACCATACAATAATGCACCTTTTGGCGGTTTAATCCCCATTTTAGAAAATTTCTCAGGATTAATCATTGCAATAATTAAATTTTCTTCTAAGATTTTCTTGGCATTGTCTAAACCACCAACATCGTCCCAGTAAACTTTTGAACGCTCAACGTAGAATTCTCGCATTGCAGTTGGAACAACCTCACGCATTGCATCATAAAAGTCAATTATTTTGACTTCCATTGATTGCAAAACTTTTGTTGGAATTTTTTCTGTCTCCAAACTAATTTCCGGAAGATATCTTCTAATTGATCTCATTGCAGCTTCTCTACATAATGATTTCATGTCAGCACCAGTATAGCCACTTAGTTCCGATGACAATACTTTCAAATTAACATCTTTAGCAATTGGCATTCCTCTAGTGTGTATTTCCATTACTTCTAATCTACCATCAGCGTTTGGCACTGAGATTTCCATCTCTCTATCAAATCTTCCAGGTCTCCTTAATGCCGGATCTAGACTATCAGGACGATTTGTTGCACCTAAAACGATAACATTTCCTCTATCGGTTAATCCATCCATTAATGCAAGAAGTTGTGCAACAACACGTTTCTCAACATCACCATATGCCTCTTCTCTTTTTGGCGCTATAGCATCAATTTCATCAATGAATATAATGCTCGGCGAATTTTCTTTTGCCTCTTTGAAAATATCTCTTAATTTTGCTTCTGTTTCACCATAATACTTGTTCATTATTTCTGGACCATTAATTGAAAACATATTAGCATCAGATTCACTGGCTAAAACTTTGGCAAGAAGTGTTTTTCCACATCCTGGAGGACCATACAGTAGTACACCACTATGTGGTTCAATTCCCAATCTAGCAAATAATTCTGGATGACGCAGTGGTAATTCTACAATTTCACGCATAACTTTAATTTCAGAACGTAATCCACCAACTTCTTCATATGTAATTCTAAACTTCTTATCATCTGATTTTTCTGAAAGGATTGTTAGAGTTGTAGTACGTTCAATTCGTACAATACCTTTTGGAGCCACCTTATTTATTTTGAAATTCATTGCATTTCCTAAAATCATTACTGAAATTTCATCTCCATGGCTTAAAGGCAACCCTTTAAGTCTATTTTTTACAAAATCAGAAAATTCCTTATCAACAGTGACTGTGTCTGTGACTGGGGCTAGAGTAATAGATTTAGCTGGCTTTGTAACTACTTTTTTAATTACTACTATATCATTTAATCCAGCATCGATATTCTTTCTTGTTTGACCATCAATCCTAATTGTGTCTGGGTATTTTTCATCTTCATCAGATGGCCATACAATTGCACATGTAGACTTTTTTCCATTAATCTGTATCACATCACCTGGTGAGACTTTGAGATAATCCATTGCATCAGGCCCAATTCTAGCCCGCTTTTTCCCTATGTCTCTTTGTTTTGCTTCTTCAACACGCATTTGTAACGGATCGTTAGTTCTAGCCAATTTCCCATCACTTATTTCATATCCACAGACATTCTACTCATATTCAGAACCTCAAATTCACTTACCCCCTCAACTGATTTTACAGAATTTTCTAGTGAGTCCATTTGACCTCCAGCGTCATCCAATGTGAATTGGGCTTTGATAAATTCCAGGCCAAACGCCAATGGTTCTTTCTCATACTGTTTTAATTCTATACCATCACTGAGGTTCTGTTTTATTGAATTAATCAATTTGTCTAAATCTATTTCCGTTCCTGTTGGAAGTATTTTGACAACCAAAAGTAGTCTAGTCATTCTTCTATGGTCCTGAAAATTTACACGCATCACATGTATAAGATGAAGCAGATTCTCTACAACTTTGACATCTCCACAGTAGAGTCTTACCACATTCTGGACAATTTAATTTCACAGATTTATCATTAGGCATAATATGTCTATTACAACCACTGCATATCGGTAATTCTATACTAGAAGACATATTGATTTTCCCCGTTATTAGGAATTTATACCTTGCTTGAATTTTTAGCCTTGGCGAGGAATTATTTTTTTTAATTCTCCACTGATAAGTGACTGTGCGGCACTAAGTGATCCCTTAATTCCTAATAATTTGATAATAGATCCAGTGTGAAAATCAAAGTCCTCTTTTTTTGAAATTTCATTTATAATTTTTGGTGTTATTGAATCAAAAAGTTTGTTAATAGTTTGATTATCTATTCGTGAAAGAATTTTTCTAGCAACACTCTGTTTTTCAAATTCATCTCCAAATTTACTTCTCCACATTTTTTCATAGTCTGCTAGCTTCCCAGCGTCATCTGTTTTTAGAGCCATAGCCACAGCTTTTCCAGCCATAATTCCTGCCATACCACATGAAAAAATTCCACCAGCTGTAGTTGGTTTTGATTGTCCAGCCGCATCACCTACAGTAATTGTGTCATCAGTGACGAATTTCTTAATTGGACCTTTAATCCAAATAGGAGCAAATATTTTTCTAATAACTGAGTAATTTCCTTTATTTTCTAAAAATTCTTGAATAATTGCTGACGAATTTATTCCCCTACCTGATACACCTACTTTACCAACACCTTCACCAGAAGGAATAATCCATGCAAAAAAGCCCGGATATTTTTCTTGGTTTAAATAAACTTCAACTATTCCATCATTTATCCAATCAGCATATACTTCATACTGTGCTGTAAGATATATTCCATCCCTGTCACTGTTTACAAGTGCAGCAACACCCCGGCAGTCAATAAAATATTTACAATCAATTACACCATCTGATGTTTTAACAGCATTAGAAATTTTTTCTTGAAAGCTGGTTTTTACCATAATATTTGCACCATAGTTTCTTGCTTGACGTGCAACTTGCTTATCTAATTCACGTCTGTTTACAACCACAATATTTTGTTTGGCTGAATCAATTCTGAAATGTTTTCCATTTGGAAAGAAGATTTTTGCAGTGTTGATACAATTTTCAAATGATTTTGCTGATAAATCAATACCTAACTCGTTTAGTGCATTTTTGCTTACTAATCCTCCACAATGTTCTGGAGTACCAACTTCAAATCCCTCTTCTAGGACTAGAACAGAGTGTCCATCTTTAGCAATTTCTCGCGCTGCTAATAATCCTGCTATACTTCCTCCGGCAATAACCACATCATACATTACTGTTATCAGAAAATGATTACTATTTAATTAAACTCACATGCTTAAATTGTAAAGTTTATCATAACCAACTTTCATGTATAATCATGTCTGACATTAAACAAGTCATAGTAGTTCGAACTGATTTAGACATGGGAAAAGGAAAGATTGCTGCACAGGTAGGTCATGCTTGTGTTTTAGGTGCTGAGCATGTCAGAAAGTCACACTCACAATGGTTTGAGCAGTGGTGGAGTGGTCAAGAAAAAGTTGTCGTTAAGGTTTCGAGTTTAAAGGAATTGGACGAAGTGAAAAGAGGTGCAATTGAATTAGACATTCCTTGGTCTGAGGTGACAGATGCTGGACATACCCAAATCAGTCCAGGTACCACAACATGTATTTCGCTAGGACCTGCTCCAGAGGAAAAAATTGATAAGATTACAGGCGAGTTAAAACTATTGTAAAACTTTGGAATAAGATATAACAAGCCTAGAATTTGAAATGATTATTGGCTGTTAATAAAAAAGGAGTATTTGTGGTTATATTTTTCGGTGGAATTCTTCTTACATCTACAATCATGTTTGCATTACCACCACCGGATCCAACTATGTCCCAAGATGAGATTGATTTGGATATTACAAAGACTGGTACGCCAATGGATAATTTCCCTGACGAACAGCGAGATACGTTTTGTGGTGTTGAAGATGCAAAATCAAATTCCTACGTGACGGAATATAAAATCCCAACAGTGTGCACGCAGCCTCTTGCAATAAAGGTAGTACCTGATGGAAATGTTTGGTTTGTAGAGAGTAATACAGGAAATATTGCAAAATTTAATCCTACATCTGAACAATTTACAGAATTTGAGAATTCATTTTGGCCAGAACAGGGAAGAACAATGTCTTGGGGAATGGATTATTCACCAGATGGTTCATTATGGTATACCGATGGAACATTTGATTCAATATGGAAATTTAGCACAATTACTGAAACTTACGATGGAATATCATATCCAGCAGCAGTCACTGGTTCACTACCACAAAAATTAGAAATTGATGGTTCTAATGTATTTGTGAATGATTTCACTGGTGGAAAAATCACAATCTTTGATCTGTCACAGAGTACAGATGATGTGACATACACCAGCATTTTGAATCCAATACCAGAAGCATTTACAGGAGATATTACAATTGATTCTGACAATAACTTATGGTATACCAATTGGGTAGTTGATTCAACTGGATTTCTTGTTAAATTGAATCTTGAAGATTATCAGAATCAAGTATCAATTGATGACACTGAAACCACTTTAGAGAATTACATTGAAGTTTTTGATTTTCCAAATGATCTAAACACTGCAAATGGTCTAGTAGTTGATCAAAACGGTGATGCTTGGATCGTTGATACGTCTAGTAGTTTCTTCTTTAGATTTGATCCTACTACTGAAGAGTTTACCAAGTACATAACAACAACTCCACCACTTTCCACATATGGAAATGTTACAGGTGTAATAAAATCTCCAGTATCTAGACCATATTGGATTGACACTGACAATCTTGGAAATCTTGTATTTAATGAGCAAACTTCAAATCAGATTGCAGTATTTGATGTAAAGAACGAGTCACTTGTTGAATATATGGTCCCATCAAAGAATCCTAATTGGGCTGACTGTGATTTAGAATCAAGTTCAAATTGTGGTGTTGCACAAATATTTGGTTTTGATATTACAGATGGCGCAATTTGGTTCACGGAATGGGCTGAAAACAATATTGGAGTTGTAGATACAACAAAGTCGTTACCATTCAAAATAAATACTGACAAAGAAACTATAGTACTCAAAAAAGGTGAATTAGGAGAAATCACTCTTACAATTGTATATAGTGATATTTCAGATTCCATAAATAGTGAGATTAAAACATCACATACTGCATCTACAACAACAAATTTTTCTGATCTACTGATTTCATCATCAAGAAACTCACCTCAAGGAAATACTGAAGATATAACAATAACAATTCATGCAAGTGAAACATCATTAGCAGGTAATTACAAGGTATTACTTGGTATAGGCAATAATGAGGTAACTATCTCACAATACGTGGATGTTATTATAGAATCGTGACACCAAAAATTGATTCAGAATTAGGACTATCTGTATATTCAACTAATTTTCCAGGCACTAAAGGCAAAATCAAACAAAATAATGAAGATTTTGAAGTAAATGAAGTAATATCTGAAAAAGCATTGAATGCAATATCAGAAGATAATGGATTTGCAGTGTATATTCTTAGAAAAAGTGGAACTGATACAACACATGTATTACGTGATGTTGAAAAAAGATTTGGGTTAGTACTTCGTGCACTTGGTCTAAAGGACTCTAATGCAGTGACTGAGCAGTATGTTCAGGCAAAAACTGTATCAAAGTCATTAGAACAGATTGAAGGAAAAAAATATTCTTTAGTACGAATTGGTTTTACGAAAAAACCAATTTCAAAGCAAGATATGTTGGGAAACAAATTCAAGATAAAAATTTCAGACTTAACAAATGATGTTTCACAATTTAATGAATATGATAAAATTTTGAATTTCTTCGGCTATCAGAGATTTGGCTCAAAACGTCCAGTGACACATCTCATCGGTAAGGCAATAATACAGGGAAATTACCAACAAGCAATAGATTTTCTATTAAGCCATTCATCAAAATATGATTCTGAAGAGAATAATCACTATAGAAAATTAATCTTCGAGCGTAAATCAGATTTAGAAGTTATTGATCAACTACCTAAATCCATGGACATAGAAATAACAGTTCTCCGAAGTCTTGCTAAGTCAAATGATCAAAAGACGACAATACGAGAAATTCCATTACAAATGCGTCGCTTTTACATTCAAGCATATCAATCTTACATTTTTAACAAGACATTAAGTATGGCTTTTAAATATGAGGAAGACTTGTTTACTCCACAAGAAAATGATGTTTGCTATGATAGAACTAACAAGTTAGGTAAATTTCAGAATGAAATTGGTCAGAGACTAACAGTTCCCTTAGTAGGTCATTCATATTTCAAGAAAACAAGATTTGATTATTATATACAGAAAATCCTAGAACAAGAAGAGGTCTTACCATCAGAGTTTTTGATAAAAGACTTTCAAGAGATATCAGTAGAGGGTGGATTTAGAAATTCGTCAATACAATGTGATAGTTTTCAGGCATCAAATGATATAATTGAATTCCAATTATCTCGTGGTTCATATGCAACAATTGTCATTCGTGAAATTTTAAAACCTGAAGATCCACTATCGTGTGGTTTTTAAAAACAGAGAGTTTAGTAAGATTATGAAAAAAGCAACGTTTGCAGCTGGATGTTTTTGGCACGTTGAGGAAATATTCAATAAAACACCAGGTGTAAAATCAACCCAAGTTGGATATACAGGTGGAGATTTGGAAAACCCAACATATGAGCAGGTGTGTACAGATAGAACTGGTCATGCTGAAGCAATTGAGGTTGAATATGAACCAGAAGAAATATCATATAAAGATCTACTCAGAGTTTTTTTCGAGAATCATAACCCAACTACACCTAACAGACAAGGTCCAGATATAGGAATACAATATCGGTCTGCAATATTCTGTCATGATTTAGAACAAGAAGAACTAGCCAAAGAAGTAAAGGGAAAACTCAACCCTATTGCAAAAGAAAGATTTGGTAATGATATTGTAACTGAGATAAAATCGGCGGTTCCATTTTATAGGGCAGAAGAATATCACCAGAAATACTTTGAAAAAAATGGATTACATTAGTTTCTTCTTTTCTACAAAATAACCTATCAGGATTATTATCACACCAACCATTCCAATGTATATGCCGTTATTAATCCAACTTGGATTCTCATACATGAATGATGATTCTGGACCAATCATACCCTGACCTTGAAATTGGAATATTATTCCAAAAATCATAATTATTATTCCTGATATTATAATCGGTAACGATTTCATAGATTTAATCTCATATCTTAGGTTTAAAACAGCATCTTTCTTGAAAACCACATCATAATTTCATCAGTATTTTTCCAAATAGATCTTTTCCCGAAAGCATTTTTTGGTGTGCATTAGATGCATCATCAAGTGAAAATATAGAGTCAATCACGGATTTTATCTTACCTTGTGCCATCCAATAGAGCCCCGACTCAAGCTCTGAACGTGTTCCCTGTGTTGAACCAACTACGTTCAAACCTTTGAAGAAAATATGTCTCAAGTCTGTCATAACATCATATCCCGTTGTTGCACCTGTAGTCACAAGTGTTTTTCCATATTTGAGTAGTGATAATTCCTTGTTCCAGTGTGATCCACCAATGTGTTCATAGATTACATCAATCTCTGATTTCTTTGACTTTTGTTTAGAGATTTCTTTTGCAATTTTTTTTACTTCTTTGTGCCAGTCTTCTTTTCTATGATCTACTGCATAATCAGCACCTAGTTCAATACATCGCTCTAATTTACTTTGACTAGCAGTTGCAATTACATCACAACCATACAGTTTTGCAATTTGTATTCCAAATATTCCCATACCAGAACTTCCTCCCATAACTACTACTGTCTGACCAGGTTGAATACTTGCTCTGGACACTAACATGTGCCATGAAGTCATCATAGTCATAGACGCGGCAGCTGCATCATCAAAAGTAATACTATCAGGTATTTTCACAGCATTAAACTCTGGAAGATGTGTAAACTCACAATATCCTCCCCACAATGGTCCTGTCTGAAACCCCCAAACTTTCCTTTGTCTGCAATCATACTCTCGTCCAGATGTACACATGCTACAAATCCTACAGGACAAATTTCCATGAGAAACAACACGATCACCTACTTTGAGATTTTTAACATCATCACCAATTTCTGTTATAATTCCTGCTGCATCAGTACCTGAAACATGTGGGAGAGGAACATCAATCGGTTTTCCTCTCATAGCCCATATGTCATCATAGTTTAGTGCAGCAGATTCTACTTTGATAACGACTTCATGTGATTTTGGAATAGGTTCCGGAATATCCTTAATGTTTAAAATTGATTCAAAATCATCGTCCCTTGCATATTGCTCAAAGACAAGCGCTTTCATAAATTGCAGTCATATCAAATGATTATTACCCTTTCTAAATTGGATTAGGTGCTCCCTCACAGGTAGAAGCTTTACGAGAATTAACAAACCACATAAATCAATTTTGACTTGGGTCTTTAATCCAAATCTCAATAGTACGTTATGTGTATACGTGGAATAATTCTGAAACAGGAGAGCCAAGATTACTGAAGTTTTCAACTTTCATAATTTTTGGATCTGCAGCCGCATCTGCATTGATAATGGCAATATTGCTTCATACATACTTTAATGATTTTATGACCGAAAACCCAGTTATCAATTATATTTTATTCGGACCCGCATTTGGAATCGGTTTTTTGTATGGACTTAAAATTTCTGAAAAAGCTTTACAACCATCTGAAACAAGAAGTGCATTAAAGCGTAAAATCATCAAAACATTTCTTTTCTTTTTGATCATTGGTGGATTATTCAGTTCTGTAAATTTTGCACTGCATGGCGGTGCTATGATGCCAGAAACATCCCCTATTGATGATGGTGTACTTGTATGGGTAGCAGATATGATAACATCTAACGGTGGCACAACATTTCTAATTGCATCCAGTTTTACATTAATGGCAGCTGCTACAAGACGTATTGTTGGACTCAATGCAGGAATGCTGAGTAGAATAATTACATTTGCTGGGACATTTGTCTTCTTTTCAATGATTAGTATGAGTATAACTCAAAGTGATCCAACACATTCACAAATCTATCTTTACACATTTTATCATGCTGGAATTATCGGCGGTGCATTGTATCAGATGAATCGATTTACAACTAACCTAAACAAGTGGGAAGATTATATGAATGACCAGTAGTTATTCTACAGTTACTGTTCCAACCATCCATGGATGAACAAGACAGTAGTATTCGAATTCCCCACTGTCAATAAATTCATGTTCAAATGTACCGCCAGCCATAATCATACCTGAATCAAACAAACCATCTGGTCCTCCACTAGGTGTTCCACTTGTTGCAAGATGTGCAGCAGTATCAATATTTTCCCAAATCACTGTGGTACCAGTTCCAATAATTAGTGATGGAGGGAGATAGCATTCATTTGTTTCTTCACATCCTGGTACACCAACACCTGCAGGGATAATCACAGTTTCTGACATGGTTTGAGCAACAGGCTCTGGAACTATTGATTCTGTAATTAATTCTTCTTCTGATATCATATCTATTGGTAATCTATCAATTGCGTATAATGTGTTTCCAGGCTTATCAAATTTTTGACATTCCTCTGTTGCATAAAATATTGCTTTACATTCTTCAAAGAACGCAGTTTTATCTCTCTGCATTTGATCCCCGAAAAGAACATCTTCACCAATTGCCAGATGAATTAGACCTATCATTGTGAGTGATGCAGCAACTAAAATCATAGAGTAACCTACTTTTCTATAGTGGTGTGGGTTTTCCATCTCTGACATTTACTTTGAAGAATTTTTGGGCAAATTTAATACTTATGAACATAAGAATATTGTAATTGGCAATACAAATTTTACATTATGAATTTCTTGGACCGATTAAGATCTCCGAATGGGGTCCTCCAATGGGTCAACTGGTGTACATACTTTTTAACAAAATTAAGAATGGATTTAATCTATTATATGCATCTCAGGTAGAAAAAACAGAAAAGACTGATTTTTTCACACAAAATGACAAATTCAAATGTTGGATCCAGCACGCTGGTTCTGAAGATCTATTATATTTGGCTATTTATCCAATGGTTGATTCTCAGCAAAGTGATCGGGAAAGAATTGTTCAGAGAATAATTAGTAAATATAAACCGCTGTGTAATACCGATTAATCATGATTTATTTTTAACATCAAATAATTGCAATGTTACAAGATCAATTGCTTTTTTTAAATGATCAAATTCATTAATTGAGTGAATCTGTCCTTCTGTTAGAGTTCTAAGCACTCTGATTATGTCTCTCTGATAGCTATCCTTTGCAGAAACTTCTAATGCATTTATCTTAGCTAGAAGGTTTTCAAAGTTTTTTATCATGTCATCTTTTGACGCATGCTTTTCCATATTCAGTAGCTTTTCATCTTACATATATGAATTAGAGTTGCTCATCATCAATTTTTTCAAATGCATCTAAAAATTGGTTACACGTACAATCTGGAATTTCACATTTTCCTTTTCTTAGCATAGATTCATTGGAACCACTGTTTGTATGGGCTTCATCTGTATGATGACATCGCCTACAATTCATAATTGCCTCAATTTGGTTGTATATTTAAGGAATAAGAACTGCTCGTGCTTCTAAATCAGATGTCTTTAGTTTTTGTAATGCTTGATTTGCTTGTTCTAATGGAAATGTTTCAGTCACGACTTCAAAATTATTTTTTTCAGATATTTTGATAACCTGTTCCATATCATACCTAGAACCAATCAGTGTACCACGTATTGTTTTTTCTTCAAATGCTAAAAAGTTTGGAATCTTACCTACAGTTGCAATTACTATGGTACCACCTTTCTTAACTGATTTAATTGCTGTATCAGTGACTTCATCTACAGGTGCAAATACAATTGCGGCATCAAACAAACCATAGTTCTTCTTTACATCATTGAGGAATTTTTCCTGATTAGAGGAATACACAAAGATATTATCTGCACCAAGTTTTTTTGCAACGTGAAGATGCTTTTCTTTTCGTGATATGCCAGTGACTTGACAGCCCTCTACTTTGGAGAACTGTATTGCCATATGTCCCACACCACCGATACCAAATACTGCAATTTTTTTATTTTTTTGTGGTTCAGCAGCCTTTACTGCTTTATATGCAGTAATTCCTGCGCAAAAAAGCGGTGCTGCATAATCAGACGTCATGGTTTCAGGAACTCTTGTTGCAAAATCTTCTGAAACTGTAATATATTCAGAATAGCCACCCTTTAGCGACTCACCTGTGACTTCCATATTTTCACAAAGATACTCCTTACCTTCATTACAGTATTGACAGTCAAGGCATGATCCCATCAAAGGTGTGATTCCAACTCTGTCACCAATTTTAAATTTTTTTACGTCATTACCAATATTTTCAATTTTTCCTACAACTTCATGTCCTGGAACTGTTGGAAGTGTGGGTGGTATACCAATTTCTCTCCAGTCACCCTCAATTGCATGTAACTGTGAATGACATACACCACATGCTTCAATTTTAATTAGAACCTCATTTGGTTTTTGAATTTGATGTTTATCAATTTCTGTAAGCTTTAGCGGATTTGTTTCAACAGGACCTAGTTTTTCAAGAACCATAGCCCGCATCTTTTCAGGCACGATTTTACCATGTTTTGTTCACTCTTAAATTTTTGTGAATGATAAGAAATAAAATCCATTCAGTGATGTGTCATTTGTTGGATTACAGAATCAGCGCTGAGGATAAAGAGAGAATCAAACTTCTAGAGGAGGTTTCAAAAAACAAGTTCATGAATTTTAGTCTAGAGCAGCTAATACGACTAGAAGAATTAGTTGAAAAGAAAGACTATGGCACCGAAAAAAAGGCACAGAAATCTAAGCGTAGTTTATTAAAACAAATCAATATTGAGATCTATAAGCGGGATGACTCTGCATTATGGAAATAGTCATATTACATACAAATAATCATCACACACAACACTATCATGTCAAATAGTCTTGCTAACGAATCAAGTCCATATCTTTTACAGCATAAGGATAATCCAGTTGATTGGTATTCTTGGAATGATGAGTCACTAGAAATTGCAAAAAAAGAAAACAAGCCAATATTTCTAAGCATAGGATATAGCTCATGTCATTGGTGCCATGTGATGGCACATGAATCATTTGAGAATGACGATGTTGCAAAAATAATGAACGATAGTTTTGTTAATATCAAAGTTGATAGAGAAGAGCGACCTGATATTGATGACATTTATCAAAAAGTATGTCAAATGTCAACGGGGCAAGGCGGTTGGCCATTAAGTGTATTTTTGACTCCTGATCAACGTCCATTTTATGTTGGTACATATTTTCCTGTACTTGATGGCTATGGTCGCCCTGGATTTGGAAGTCTTTGTAGACAGTTAGCTCAATCATGGAAAGAAAAACCATCTGATATTGAAAAAGCAGCTGAAAATTTCATGACAAATTTATCCCGATTAGAGCAAATATCAGAACCATCAAAGATTACCAAATCTATACTTGATGAGGCAGCAGTGAATCTATTACAAATAGCTGATACAAACTATGGTGGATTTGGTCAAGCACCAAAGTTCCCTAATGCATCCAACTTATCATTCATGTTCAGATATTCAAAATTATCCGGAATTTCAAAATTCAAAGATTTTGCATTACTGACCTTAAAAAGAATGGCGAGAGGTGGAATTTTTGATCAGATTGGTGGTGGTTTTCATAGATACTCAACTGATGCAAGATGGCTCGTTCCACATTTTGAAAAAATGCTGTATGATAATGCATTACTTCCAATTGTATATTGTGAAGCATATCAGATCACCAAGGATCCTTTTTTCTTAGATGTAGTTAAGAAAACTCTTGACTATGTTATACGGGAAATGACATCCTCAGAAGGAGTATTTTACTCTGCACAAGATGCTGATACTAATGGCGAAGAAGGTCAAACTTTTGTTTGGAAAAAAAGTGAGATAGAAGAAATTCTAGGCAATGACTCAGATTTATTCTGTATCTACTATGACGTGACTGATGGTGGAAATTTTGAAGGAAATACAATTCTTGCAAATAACATAAAAGCATCTGCACTTGCATTCAAATTTGGAAAATCTGAGGAACAAGTCCACAAAATAATCTCAGATGGTGCAGAAAAATTACTTGATGTAAGAAAAAAGAGAGTACAGCCAGGTAAAGATGACAAGGTTCTAACTGCATGGAACGGCTTGATGATTTCAGCATTTATCAAAGGCTACAAGATCTCAGGTGAGTCTAAGTATCTTAAAGTTGGATTAAGTGCCACTGATTTCTATCAAGATGAATTCGAAGATCATGACGTTTTAAATCGAGTCTTCAAAGACGGTACGTCAAAACTTAATGCATATCTAGATGATTATGCCTATCTCACAAACGCAGTAGTTGATATGTTTGAGATTACAGGTGAGTTAAAACATCTGGAGTTTGCAATAAAACTGAGTAATTATCTAATTGAACATTTCTGGGATGAGAAAAACGCCAGTTTCTTCTTCACTGCAGACAATCATGAAAAACTTATCATCAGACCAAAAAGTAATTATGATCTCTCAATGCCATCAGGAAACTCCGTTGCGGCAAACGCATTTCTAAGGCTGTATCATATAACACAAGAGGAAAAATTTCACAAAATAACTCAAAAAATACTCGAGTCACAGGCAGCAATGGCATCTGAAAATCCTTTTGCGTTCGGCTATCTTTTAAACGTCTTGTATCTTGCTATCAAAAAACCGACTGAAATTACCATCCTAAATACAGAAAATCATCAATTGATAGACATATTGAACAAAAAATTCATCCCCGAATCAATTATGGTACAAATTGATATAAAGTCTAAACTTGATTCACTATCAAAATTATTATTTTTCACAGGAAAACAGTTTCCACAAAATGAGACAAACGTTTTTGTCTGTAAGGATTTTAACTGCTCACTTCCACTTACTAATATAGAAGACATAGAAGAAAATCTTTAGCATTTTTTTAAATCTACTTGAAATCTTTCACCAACCTGTGGTTTACCCATCCTTTCGTATCTATTTTTTGGCATGGTGATGGAAACAGTTGTTTGTGCATAGCTTTTTAGCTTTATTGTTGGCTGTGCCTGTAGAATGGCTTCTAAAAGTGGCATAATCTGTTGTTTTGTTTCAGAATCTAACTTTTTTCCAACATTTTCCATTATCAACTGTTTTTGTGATAATGGCTCTGTTTGGACATCTTCAACTAGTGTCATTTGAACGGCCTGTTCATTATCATTTATCTGTCGTATTCTATATGCAACAATCTCTGACATATCTTTTCTCTACTTTTTTTAGATTTATCTCTATCTATACATCCTCTTTTCTTCCTAAAGATTCTCTAATTTGATCTGCATTAGATTTTATAAATTCATGAAACTCTTGAATGTCATCTAATTCTACATCAAGTTGTTGATTTGCATATGTCTGTAAGAATGTGGAGTATATTGATCCAACAATCAATCCAAATGCAACATCTAATCTTGATGTAGTAAATTCCTCATACTCACCAGCGAATTGTTCATACGATTCTGATTCGTTGATGTAGTACTGTACTAAACCATCTAAAAATTTTTTGTTGTCGTCAGAAATTACCATTTTAATTCATTATTTTAGAATGATATAATTTTTGAAATTTTTGAAATTGAATTAACCACTTTTTCAGGATTTCGAGATAATATGATATATGATGATACGGATGCAATCAACAAAACGCCTGAACCTAATGGAAATTCAGGCACAACTGTATATTCATCTGATTCGGCAATTAATGTATAATCGATTGCATGAATTGACTGAGATTTTTCATATATTGGTATAATGAAGAAACCTGTACTACCAGATCTTAGAAAGTCAGGTTGCATCTGAACATTTGACACTGTGAGAACATTTCCATTGCGATCATATAATGTTGCAATAACGTTAATCATGTTAGCAGTGATTTCTCCCTGATTCTCGAGCATTCCGGAAATCACAAGATTATCTTGTTTATCCTTTTTGAGCTCAGATGAAATTATTTGAATAACTTGATTTTTTGGTGTTGCAATTTTGTATTCAAATTCTAAATTATAATCAGATGCAACACGTGATTCAATATCAATTATAATAATATCGAATGCACCATTCATTCCAGGCATTACTACGTTATTGATTGGTTTTCCATTAACTTGTCCAATTTGATACCCATTTTCATCTAATAGTTTTGCAGTAATCTTAATTTGATTTAGTGGCATATTGGAATTATTTTCAATTTCACCGACAATATGCAATGAACCATCATCACTAACATATTGTTGATCATTTTGGATAAATACATCAGCAAATGCTGGTTGAATAAATAATAAAAATGGAATTATTGCAATGAGTAGTTTCTTCATATTTATAATTGATATTGTGATGCTTAAAGATTTTATGGGTTTGGATTATTTTTTGCCTTTTCAAATGAAGAAAGTGCAGCCATCTCATACTCAAATGATGCCTGTAATAGTTCATCTGCACGTATCTTCTCACTCTCGTCATCATTCTTGATCCAACTAATTAGGTATTGATCACTCTCAAGCTGTGTTTCTGTTGATAATTTGAAAAGTTTTACTGAACCAGAAAATGCGTCTGGCATCTGAAGATTAGAATATTTTGCAATAATATTACCCATTTTCAATATATGTATGTCAGCGTATTCTAATATTTGATCTTTTGATATGCTTTCTTCTTTCCACATTGAAACTTTAGAATAGAAGTCACTTTGTTCAGATTTCAATTCATCTTGAATAGCCTGAAGATCATGCCCAAAGTTGAAACCACGTATTTGAGCCTGTTCTGCAGAGTAAAAATAGTATATTGCTGCCCCAATTAACAAGGCTCCAATTACTACCAGTAAAACTTTTCCAGGTCCTGCTTTTTTTGCTTTTTGTTTATTTTTCAAAATTATTCGATATAGGTTCCCTGTTCATCTGATTTCAATTCAAGCGTAAATTCAGTTCCACTAATGAATGACTCACCACGTATAGTACGAATTCGTGCAAACACAAGTTCATGTGGCCATATTTGAACAACTATCTCACCAACTTTTGGATTATTTGGTGCATCAACAACTTGAATATCTTCTTTCTTAATACCACATTCTTGAATTTTCTTGATTGAATGTTCAACTAATGGTTCAGGATCATTATGACTTAATGCCCAAACCGTTCCGGAATATTCAATTTGTTGCAATATTTTTCACATTTTTAGTGCGTATAAATGTCATTCATTTTTTGACACAACATTTAGTGTCATTGTACTTACAACTCGTGAAAGTCGTCTTATTTGCATTGACACTGTATTTTCAAATTCTTCCTGTGTTTCTGCGTGAATCTCAGCTATAATATCATAAGCACCAAAAGTGACATAAGCATTTTTTATCTGTGAAACTTGTTTTAGTTCATCTAGTATATACTCTTCAGCACCCAAATCACAATTTAGTAATACAAATCCAACATGCATGTTTTTCTTAATAGCTGATATTATTACTGCTGTTTAAGTGTTAATAGCTTATAGAATAATTACCATTTTTTTCGGTTAGATATTTTAGGAACTCTGGAAAAGCGCCCAGTTTTTTTTCGTCTGTACTGATCTCTTGCTGGCGAATCACGTCTCTGATTGTTTGTTCTATAACCACCACTTCTTCCTCCAAAACTTTTTCCATAGTTAGAACGCATTGGAGGTGCAATTCTTCTTCGACCATCACGCTTTAATGGATCAGGAATATTGATTTCTATTCCAAGTTTTTTATTTAAATCTGTCAAGTCGGATTTAATTTGTTTTTTAATAATATTCCAATCTGCTATAGATGAGTATGAAACCAATGTTATTGACTTACCTTTTTCACCAGCTCTTGCGGTTCTGCCTATTCTATGAAAATAGACCATATCTTGATTTGGTATATCATAGTTAACAACTAATCCAACTTTAGGAACATCAATACCTCTTGCAGCTACATCTGTAGCCACTAAAACGTCTGCATTATTCTTTCTAAATTTATTCATAGAGTATTCTCGCTTATTTTGTGACATATCTCCTTCTATGGCAACAACGTGATACTTTGATTTTTGGAGATCGCGTGCAACATTACGCGTACGAATTTTTGTAGAGCAAAATACAATTGTTTGTCGATTTCTGTTTTCATTGATAAATTTTGTTAGATATTTTTGCTTCTCTCTATCTTTTATAACTAAGAATGATTGTTCGATTCCTTCACCACTTAAATCATCTGAATCAATCAGAACTCTTTTTGGTTCATTAAGATATTTTTCAGCAAGTCGTAATATGTCAACAGGCATAGTTGCAGACCACAGAGATGTTATACGATTTTCAGGAATTCGTTCCAAAACATATTCAATGTCTTCAATGAAACCCATGTCTAGCATTACATCAGCTTCATCCAATACCACATATCTTATGTCAGTAGTTTTGATGGTACCTTGATTTAGATGATCAATTAGTCGACCAGGAGTTGCAACAATAATTTCTGGTTTTTTTCTTAATGCATCTAGCTGAATTCCTATACCCTGTCCTCCATAAACTGTTGCAATTTTGATCTTTGTGAATTTTCCAACATTTTTTAACTCATTTGTAATTTGTATTGCGAGCTCCCTTGTAGGTGCTATAATAAGACCTTGAATACCACCTCCATTTTTGATATGTTCTAACATAGGAATTCCAAACGCTGTAGTTTTACCTGTACCAGTATGTGCTTGCCCAATCACATCATTTCCATCTAGTAATAATGGAATAGTCTGTGCTTGAATAGGAAATGGTGTAGTAAATCCTAATTCCTGAATTCCCTTCAGTATGGTTTCTTTTATTTTTAATTCTTCAAATGCATTCATTTTTCTCTGTCTAAAGCAATGAAAGAGAAAGCAATGCCTAATCTATCATTATTTCTGTTTCAACGCAATTTGGAGGTCTAATAAACCCATGGTTGAAAATAATTGATTTCATTTTGAATAAATAATTGACTTAATACCATAATCTATACTAGCATAGGTTTTTTAATTAAATTTGAGGCTAAATATCGTTGTCTAACACAAAAAAATATGTTGTAGCAGGAGTCGGCGTAATGATAGTAGTTGCATTAGCCATATCATTCACTTCATATCTTGGACAATTTGAACAGACTACAACACTTAGTAGTCCTTCATCAAACGAAATGTTCGCTATTCAGTCACCAGTTTTAGGTTCAGAGTCAGCATCTATCACAATAGTTGAGGTTGGTGATTATCAGTGTGAGATGTGTAAACATTGGTTTGATAACACACGTCAACAGGTTATTGATAATTATATTGATAGTGGAAAAGTAAACATGGTTTTTCTTGACATGCCATTTTTAGGGGTTGATTCACATATTGCATCTATGGCGTCCTATTGTGCAGCCGATCAAGAAAAATATTGGGAATATCATGTAATGTTGTATGAACATCAAGAGGGTGTTGACTCTGGATGGGCAAGTAGTGAACGGCTAAAATCATTTGCTTTTACATTAGACCTTGATACGAATGAATTTTCACAGTGTCTTGATTCAAAAAAATACTATTATCATGTGAAATTAAACCTTGAAAAGTCAATGACCTCGTTTGGTATCCAAAGCACGCCAACATTTTTGCTAATAAACACTTCAGGTGAGCAGCAACAAATTATAGGTGCACAGCCATACTTTGTATTTGAACAAGTTATAGAATCATTACTCTAAATTGGAAAATAGCATCAAATCCGTATTTTCAAACTACAGATATGTGGTTCTATCTATAATAATTACACTGGCATTATTTTTTCCACTATCAATAATATCTGAATATCTGTATATTGAACCATATTTTATTTTCTCAATTTATGATGAAACTGCATTTAATTTTTCATTAATTGTAATTTTGTCAGTGATAGCAGGAATTGTTGTATCCATGAATGTTTTTAGAGTTAGATTAGTAAAAAATGCAAAAAAGATCGGTTCGAGTATAACTGGGACAGTGATTGGAGCATCTGCCGGTGCTTGCAGCTGTGGTCCAATTGGTTTTTCTGTGATAACAACCTTTGGGACGACTGGAAGCATAGCAAGTTCGTTTCTTAATAATTATGAGATTCCATTACGGTTACTTTCTATTGGAATTTTACTTCTAGTACTATTTACCACAATGAAGTCACTTTCGGCTGAGTGTAAAATCAATCAATAATCTGGAAATCACACCTTCATAATTTTTGTAATGTAAAAGGACAATTTTTTACAACCCATAAGGATTACTTTAGAATTAGATTTTAGTAAATATGTCAAAAATCTATATTCCAACACGTCCTGCAAAAAGAGACTATAATTCTGATGAATTAGACGAAACTGACGATCAATAATCACGCTTTTAATTTATTTTTCTAAATGACTCATTTGGTATTTTTGTCTCATAGAATTTATCGGGATGAATTATCTTTGCCAAAATTTCAATTCCTGTTATTGTTCTAATACTAGGTTTACTAAAAAACGAGTTTGCATCAACGGCAAAAACATTTTTTTGTATTACAGCTCGTAAATTCTTCCATTCCAGATTGTTTTTTAGATTTTTGTTATACTCCATAACAGTTCTTTGCACATCAAATCCGCATGGCATCATTATGATGATATCAGGATCTGAATCTTTTATTTCGTCAAATGACATCTTTCTGGAATGTTCTGATTTTTTACTTATTAGATTTTCTCCCCCAACGAGTTCAATCATCTCTGGAATCCAATGGCCTGATGTATAAAATGGTTCTATCCATTCTATTGCTAAAACTTTTGGCTTGGCAGAAATTTGCTTTTCATTAAAATATTTTATTCTTTTTTTGAGTGAATTAACAAGTTTAGTTCCTTTTTCATACGCGTCAATTTTTTTTGAAATTTCACTTACATTACTAAGAATATCTTCAATATCATGAGGATTCATTACAAAAAGTTCGGGCTTCTTGTCTAGAATCTTCATAGCATAATCTACTTGATTTGTATATGCAGAGCAGACTTCACAGATTTCCTGCGAAATGATAAGATCAGGATTAGCATTTTTTAGATTTTCTATTTGCAACTCGTAGATATCTTGTTTATTTGATACCAGATCTAGAATCTTCTCGTCTATCTCTTTGCTACTCATTTTTTTTGGTTCAAAAACACTTTCAATCACATTTGGTTTTTTACTTGCGTCTTTAGGAAAATTACATTCATGTGTCACCCCAAAAAGTCTATCTTGTGCATCAAGCGCATAAATTAATTCGGTAGCACTTGGTAAAAATGACACAATTCTATTTATTGTCATACCTCAAATTTTTCATGATAATTTAAACATCTTATGTTTACCAATGGTCAAATCAAACTTTCTGAATTATTTATTATCATTATTCCCTTATCAGGAATATGAATATTTCTGGAAATGATGTAAGAAAAGGAATTGAAACTAAATGGCATGAATACTTATGCAAATATGGAAATCTGTTCTCATCAGATGAGATTTCAGGCTCTAGTCCTCCATCAGTCTTTGTAGGTTCTTATGGTTATCCTAAAGTCGGTGTGGGACCAATGCTTCCACCCGTTCATGGTGATACTAGCATATTGGATATACCAGAAAGATGGGTAGGAAAGAGTTTAGAAGAGATTGTGAATTTTAGATTGAATCTTATTCGAGGTGTGAATAAAATGTCTATCACACAAACAGAGGGACGCTTCATTGAAAACTTGCAAGAAGTTGCCATGTCTACTGGACCAATTGATTCTGAAATTAAATTTGTAAAGGAGACATCACCTGTCACTTCAATTGATGGTCAAGCACCACCATTTGGTCCTATAGGCGAAATAAAAAACGCAACATTCTCACCAACATCATCTAATAGATTAATTGAGAGAGTTTTTTATGATTCTGATCTAGGAGCAGGTGACGCTGTAATGAAATTATATAACAGTGGAATAAACATCTCCACTATTCAAAAGTGCTTTAGCATTGGTATGTTTGGAAAAAGTAGAAAACTTGTTCCAACTAAATGGAGTATAACTGCAACAGATGATATAATATCTAAGAATATTGTAAAAGCGATTTTAGATTATGATATTTTAGACTCGTTTAGTGTTTTTACTTTTGAGCATATTGGTAATTCATTTGCTGTCGTTCTTTTTCCACACAGGTGGGTATTTGAAATGCAGGAAGCATGGCACAATGGAAATTCAGTTGGTTTTGGAAGTGATTATGAAAACGCAAATGGCATTAATCATCCACCAAAAATTGCAGGTGCATATTTTGCAGCAAAGTTAGGAATATCTGAATACCTCTTAAAGAAAAAAAAGCAATCGGGCGTAATAGTATTTAGAGAGATCCGACCTGATTATGCAGTTCCTGTTGGCGTTTGGCAAGTGCGAGAAGGAATTAGGCAAGCCATGAAAACTAAACCAGGTATTGCTGAATCCATTGAAGATGCAATACATCTAGCCACAAAATCTATGAGTATCAGTAAAAATGAATGGTTAATTCATGGCGCAATGTTAAAACTGATCAAACAAAAATCAATTTCCGATTTTTTGTAAATATACTATTTATTGATCAATCACTGAAAAAAATCATTGAAAAACAAAAGCATCATAATTGGAATTTTACTAGTTTTATCACCCATATTATTTACACTTGTAGCATATCCTGATAGTTTTAGCCTAAGCTGGAATCAAGGTAGAGGTGGATTTTTGTTTGCAATGGCATTTATTGTTGCCGAATTAGTGGGAATTAAGTACGTAATACCAACAAAACGATTTTTTTATTGTATACCACTGATAGGCGTCACAATAGCATTCTTCGCAGCGCTCCCATATGGTCTCCATGACTACATTATGAGTTTGGTTGATGTCTTTGGAGTTTTGGAGTATTCCTGGGCATGGCTTTTTGATTTTACTATAATTTCAATTTTTGTCACATCTGCACTTGTAATACTATTTGGTAAAAATTGGATTAGAATTGCACCTGCAGGACCAATTTTTCTTTCTGGCAGTGCAATAATTTTAGCACTTGATTCATTTTTCCCATATGATACATTAGGACCACTCCAATACATTGTTCCATATTTTGTTCAGGCAAATGTTTGGGTAATAACAGCACTAGATCTTGGTGTTGCCACAGCGCGTGATAATCTTATGTTTCTTAATGGCGATTTTGGTCCTTTTGCAATGCAAGTCTTTTGGCCATCAGCAGGAGTTCATAGTATAATCATCTATTCGCTTGTAATGATGGCATTTCTAATCAAAATGAGAATACCAAGAAACCGTAAGATGATGTATTTTGTAATTGGTATTGCAGGAACTATTGTTGTTAACCTGATTAGAATATTCTCATTGTCTGTTTATGCATTAAAGGTGACAACAGATCCTGAAGCATGGGAAGAATTCCATTCAGTAGCTGGAGAAATTATGTTTCTACCGTGGTTATTCATATTTTTACTAATAGTCACTGCAGTTGAGACAAAGCGATTAAAAAAACTAGAAGAGTCAGAGCAAAGTACTCAGAAATAATTCGTTATATCACTTTGTCCTTCTAAATCTGTTAATTCTGAAATCCTTAACCCAATTCTCCTAATCAATAATTCCTGTGTTTCTAATGATTCTGCCAATAACTGTGTGGAAACTTTTTCTAATTCAGTAATACTACTAGTGGGATTTTTTAGCATCTTTGATTTAGTTCTTGTCGATAAATCTTCATTTACAAATTGTATGCCTATAGAGCGAAACATTTTCTTTTTATCCAGAGATATCTTATGAACTTGCTCACAAAGAATTTTCAGATTTTCCTTCAAAAATTGTAAATCTTTAGAATTTTGCTTTAATGTTATAATTTTACTAAATTGAATTGTAGGAGGACGTGGCTTTACAGGGTTTTCATCAATTCCTCTTACAGAATTGTATATGTACACACCTGTTTTTTTTCCAAACATTTTGTTCAGGTCAAATACATCAAATTTATTGACATCCTCTACTGTTTTACAATCAAAATCTCTAAAAATGGATTCGGTTTTTTTACCAATTCCTGGTATTACATTAATCTCTAATGGATCTAGAAACTTGTTAATTTGCTCTGGTGTGACAACGGTCAAGCCATCTGGTTTTTTATAATCTGATGCAATCTTGGAAATTAATTTGTTTGGCGATACACCAATTGAGCAATTCATTTTTAATTTGTTTTGTATTTCATTTTTTAATTGTTGAGCCAGATGAGCCGCAGATAAGTAATCTCTGTTTGTCCTTTCAGTCACATCCAGATAAGCTTCATCCCTACCTACATATTCAAACACATCAGCAAAATTTTCAATTATTTTCATTGCAGAAGATGAAATATCTGAATAGTAATCAAAATCTGCAGGCAGAAATGTTGCATTCATATTATTTTTTAATTTATTTTTTGCAAATGTGATTGGAATTCCAGAGTTTACACCGAATTCCCTTGCAACGTAATTGGCTGTTGCCACAGCACCACTATCACCACCACGATCTGAAAATATACAAACCACTGTTGGGGTTCCTTTTAGTTTTGGATTACGCATTTCCTCACACTGTGCATAAAAATAATCAAAGTCAACATGAAAGACAATTCTTTGTTCCATGGACATTAGTAGATGTTAATATTTATTACAATTTGGATACGAGTTATCTTTTTTAAAACGCTTAAAAGTAAAATTGCTATTGTTTCATATTGGATAGATGAATATGTACAATTTTCCATGCATTCTGTTTTATCAAGACAAATGTAGCTCTACCTTTGATTGTAATATGCTCACCCGTGAACGCCTTATTGTCTACTAGCATACCTTTTTGAAATAACTCAAATGCTACAATAGATGAATTATCAAAGATAGTAATCTTTGGCTTAATTATCTCATATTCATAATCCGAGATACTAACAAATCTTAATTCCTCTAGTGCTATAGATGTTGCAAAATCTTTTAGATCATATGGTGGCACATCACTAAAACTTGAAAAATCTTGACTGTCTAATTGAAGATCCTTTAGCATGCCTAAATTTTTTGTTTTTCCAATTTCAAAAAAAGTCTCAACTATTTTGATTATTTCTTCTCTGTCTGACAAATTTTTATCACTTCTATTTTAAAGCGAATCTTTAAATGTTGATCCATTGTTTTGGAAGATACTAATGCAAAGAATTAGGGCAACTAGCACTGTAGGTATTTTATTACTAGTTGACCTTGTGCTGTAAATTTACAGCCAAAATTTTGACACAATTAAAATTATGGTAGGAATGAAAAATAATAAAATGGAAACTATGATCGGCGCTACAGCGCTAATGAAAGCATTGGAAAAAGAAGGAGTGAAGGAAGTCTTCGGTCTACCGGGAGGTGCAAACCTTCCGATGTATGACGAGTTGTTCAAAAGTAATATTCGTCACATATTGGTAAGGCATGAACAATCTGCTGCACATATGGCAGATGGTTTTGGTAGGGTTAGTAGAAAACCTGGAGTTTGTT
>CAYQPZ010000006.1:0-6708 GCA_964419505.1 uncultured Candidatus Nitrosopelagicus sp.
CTTTTCAGCTTTTTTTGGCTTTTTATTTTTAATTTTTAGAAGTTCAGCTTTAGATTTAGCTAGTTCTCTTTTTATTATTTCAGCTTCAGTTTCAGTTTTTTTTATTGTTTTCACCAAATTCTCACCTTAAAATTATTATTCAAAAAAACCTCATCATTTGACAGTTATAATTCCAACGTAAGATAACGAATCATTATACGTCTGATCAAAGACCTCTATAACAATTCTATACATGCCTGATTTTGTGATAATCTCTGAATATTCTTCTCCTAGAGGTAGGTTTTGCTGATACTTGAGAAAGCATTGTTTCAAGTAACCGTTTTGTGTCACTACTTGATCATCTCCTCCATTAGACATTTCATAAATTGTGATGTACAGGTCTCCACATTCAAAGTCAGAATCATTAATTTTTATCTTGAACTGAATTGATTCTGAAACCGAATATGACTTTTCTAATCCAATTATATCTAATTCGTGAGTTCCTTGCTTTGTTGAGCTTGTGGCTGGATCAAATTGCCACATATCTAATTCCCGTTCAGGATCATTCAATGCTTCAGCCATTACAAAAGTACCTAAAGAAATTGATAGTATGATGGGTAGAATATAAACAATAAATGGTGATTTGGTCATTTTGATTCTAACTTAAAGTATCATGTATATCAATTTAGTCATAATTTAGTAAAGCGTTTAAGATAATTTGGTCATCTGAGTTAAATTCGAGGCATGATCACTTTTATTGTGCGATTAAGAAAATTTAGAGTTCGTGCATATCGCTGCATACATGATTCTGGTGAAATTAGGGTTGGTGATTTGGCTGCTTTTGTTGGAAGAAATGAAAGTGGGAAAACTACAATTCTTCAAGCTTTAACATTACTTAACAAAGAAACACAAATCTCAGATCTTGACTTATGTGATGAATTAATTGAAGAGTTAAAATCTGAAGTCAGACTTGCTGAAGGAGAGTTTCAACTTAACCATGAAGAAATCAGTCTGATCAAAGAAACATTTCCTAATATACCGGAAATGAGCAGAATTAAAATTTTTAGAACAAATAGTAATCCAATACCCCAATATGATTTTGGAGATATTGAAATCAGTGAAGCCGAGAACAGTGGTCTAAATTCTTGGGAGAATTTTAGAGAAAAAGTAGTAGGATACTTAGATACAATTCCAAATCATATTAGAATCAAATTAGACACCAGATTTTTTGAGGGTGATGCACCTGAAACCGAAGAGATTTTTAGAAATGAAATGGCTGAATTTGGGAATAATTTACATGTGCTAGCTGCTGATGAATCAAAAGTTGTTTCAGAATGGGAAAAAATAGATAATGATCCTTCTACAAATTTTCAAAATCTTCTGGTAGGAACTACAGAAAGAATGGCATTAGAAAATTTTATTGAGATTAATCTACACCCGCGTTTTGTTTATTTTTCTGATTACAAAAAAATTATTGGGAACATAAATCTTAATGAGTATGTTAGAGATCGAGATTCGCCTAGTATAGAATATGCTGAGGATGAATTTGATAAGGCTGAAACAGTTGATAACTTGTTTTATCTTGCAGAGTTAAATGTAGATGAATTAGAAGAATGCAAAAATAGCCCATCCCAATTAATAAAACTCCTTAATATTTGTAGTAAAAGACTAACTGAGAAGCTCAATCCAGCATGGAAAGGCGATCCAATTCATGTTGAATTGAGATTAAACCCAAATAATGTAATGAGTGTTGTGATATCAGATGTACATAGAGATGGTACTGTAACAAACACGGGTTTACTAAATAGACGTGCAGAAGGATTCAAGTGGACATTTTCATTCATAGTAAATTTTGCTGCTGAAACACAAAAGGCAGAACTAAAAGAAGCTATTTTGCTATTAGATGAACCAGCAAGAAACTTGCATCCAACTCAACAACGAGGAATTTCAGATTTGTTAAAAAACTTGGCTGGTCTCAATCAGGTTCTTTATGCAACACACTCGCCTTATATGATATTTGATTATGCTCCAGGTAATTTACTTGTGGTGGAACTTGAAAAGAAAAAACATCTTAGTAGAATTTTCTATGATTATTGGAATGCAGATGACACAACACTAACACCAATTTTATATGGACTCTCTAGGGGATTGGTTGAATCAATTGTAGACAGAGAAATTGGTTACAATTCAAGACCAGTTATTATTGTTGAAACAATGTCAGATACAATGTATCTTAATGCATTTGATAAATTTCTAGAGGACCCAAACATTTCAATGAATCCGTTAAACATTGTTGCAGCATATAATAAAAATTCAGTTTTACCACTTGCAATTTTCTATAGAAATCATGGATACAATACTTTTGTATTGTTAGATAACACTGATGAATCAAAAGATATTTCGGCAAAATTAATTGCGAACGAATTTTCTAAGGTTCAAACTATATTTTTTGAACAAGCTGGAAAAGCATTACAATCTATTGAAGATTATGTTTTACCTGAAGATTATCTTCATGCTCTAAATCAAACATATGGCATTAAACTAAGAAAAGAAGGATATGTTAATCTCACATCAGAGGATATTGAATCACGTAAAAAAAATGGTATTATCGAGAGTATTCAATCAATTTGGGAAGAACATAAAGAGGATGGTTGGGATGAATTTGATTCAGAAGAAGTTTGTAGGTATATTTGTGAAAAAATTGCAATTAAGGAGGCTGATTTTTTATCTGATAAAACCAAAGATCGCTTTAGATCCCTCTATAGATTAATTGCAGAAAGAATTCGTCAACAACAGAATCTGATTTCAAATCAAAATATAGATAAACAGAAAAAGATGAGGGTCTAGGAATCATCTTCCAGATAATTCTTTTTCGGTTTCCTTGGCTTTGTTTTTAAAAGTCTCATTCCAATGAAGATGATTGGAAAAGAGACAACTATGAAAATCAATGGTGTAATCTCAACTGTAGAGTCAATTAATTTTTCTTGAATATCATCAATCATTGTATATGAAAAAATCATTCCTGCCAACACGATAACCCCACCAGAAATAATTAATGCACCATTTATTTTAGAACCGTACCGCTTTGATATAACAAAAGAGACACTGAATAGAATTATTGCAGGAGCAATACTTAGTGATATAAACTGAAAAATCTTTGGAGCTGCTTCGAAACCAAACTCTAAATTTCCTGAGGGGTTAGCCATAAAATTAAACACTGTAATTACTTCAGCGACAAAAAAAACTGATAGTGCAAGCCCTGCAATTGCAAGATATCTTTCTAATGCCATAATAAATGAAAATTTCTCTAAAGTAATAAACTATAAGAAATTTTATACTATTCCTACAAGTAAAGAAAGTTCTTTTCTACATGCATTACCAAGTTCTTCCGCAACCTTTTCAGGGGATATCTCATTTAGAAAAATTCCAAACCCACGTTCAAGTCCAGACCATGGAGTTATTTGTGGGTAGACTTCCACATGCCAATGAATTTGTTTACTGTTTTTCTTTTCTGGTGACAAATGAAATGCAATGTTGTACGATACATCTTTTGCGCACTTTGAAAGTCCACCTAACGTGGCTCGAATGATTAGAGCTAAATCATTAATTTCTTTTTGAGATATTTTTGAAAAACTTGTAGCATGTTTTTTTGGACATATCCAGAACTCATAATGATATGATGGTGCCCATGGAGAAATTGCAATAAAATTTTCTGTTTGAAGTATTTGTCTTGGACCTCCTGCTTCAGAATTAATAAGTTGACTCATAGGATAAACACCATTTTCGTTTAATATTTTATGGGAAAAATTTGCTTCCTCTTCAATTTTTGGTGGAATTATGGAAAATGACATCATATGTAAGTGCGGATGTTCAACAGTACTTCTTGCATCTTTTCCATGATTACCATATATTGCAACATATGCAACACCCTTTTGTGTATACATCCATCGTAATCTATCTTGAATCACGGACAAAACATAGCCCCACTGTTCAATACTAATGGTAGAAAGTGTTTCTTTTTCATCAGGTGATGCAGATATAATATAATGATAACCATATGCAGGTTCACTGTATAAAGGATGTTCTGTATATGAATTATCTGCATCCACACTTACAGATGGCTCTGTTGCAGGAAAAACTCTAACTGACCAATCTTTAACAAAATTATGTTCGTCATCTTGCAATCTTTGTAACATTCCATCCTTTTGAACTAAAGACAAGACAGAGGGATTCGTCATGGCCTCATTACCAGATTTATAAGGATTCTTTTTGGTTTTTGGTTTTTGTGATTCAGGTTTATTCACAATAACAAATCTCTCAGAAACGTAATCTTTTCTTAAATTTCCCATTGATATAAAAAAAAATGTTTCATTAAAAAGTGTTAAAACGATCTTAAGTAAAAAATAGATTAGTTGCAAGATTTAAAACAAACAATAATTTTCTGCAAACATTGGCAGATAATTCAGAGATCAAAATAATCTATGTTCTATTAGATGGTGTAGGTGATCTTCCACATCCAGATATCGACAATAAAACACCACTTGAGGCTGCTCAAACACCAAATTTAGATAAACTAACCAAAAATGGTAAGATGGGACAAGTAATCTCTGTCGGTAAGGGTATTGCCCCAGAATCTGATATTGCAGTATTCAACATGCTTGGATACAGATTCCAACATTCAGATTATGCAGGAAGAGGCGTAATAGAAGCAATTGGAATTGGAATTGATTTTAAAGATGGTGATTTAGCCTTACGTGGAAATTTTGCTACACTAGATGAGAAAGATATCATAATTGATAGAAGGGCAGGTCGCCATATTGAAAAAGATGATGCTATTGGTGTCGCAAAAGAATTAGAAAGTAAACTAAAACTCTCAAATCCACTATCAAACGTAGTTGTTGCACCAACAATTGGACATAGAGTAGTGGTAAGAATAAGAGATGAACAACCACTCTCTGCAAATATTTCTAATACTGATCCTGCATACTCCAGGATTAATGGTATGGGTATTGCAAAAGCTGTAGGCGATTTCTTGAAAATTGAACGATGCTTACCGCTAGACGATAGTGATTCTGCAAGTCATACTGCTAGATTGGTTAATGAATTTTCAGAACAAACCCTGAAAATTTTGAAAGAAAGTCAAATTAATGAGAACCGTGCAAAACAGAATAAAAAATTACTAAATAGTATTCTCCTACGTGATGCTGGTAACAAATATCCAAAAGTAGAGCCAATTAATGAGAAATACTCGATGAATTTTTCATGTATTGTTGATATGCCAGTTGAGGTTGGCATTTCCAATGTATTAAAAATGAATGCGTTTAGTGCAGGCGGTCTAACAGATTATGAAGAAAAGGCACGTGTTGCTGCAAAAGCTATGAAAACAGAAAACGCTATCTATGTGCATCTGAAAGGACCAGATGAATTTGGTCATGATGGTGATGCTGTTGGTAAAATGAAAAACATAGAGGAAATAGATCAACGGTTCTTTGGTACACTCTTAGAAAATATTGATACTGAAAAAGTTGTTGTGATGATTTCAGCAGATCACTCAACACCATGTATTAATAAAGGACACAGTGATCATCCTGTTCCACTACTAATTTCAGGTAATAAAATAAAAAATGATAATTCTCAACGATTTACTGAGTCTGATGGTGAGAAGGGTGATATTGGTTTACTACAAGGTGCACAAGTAGTTAGTACTGCATTAGAGACAATTAAATTGCAAAAGTAGAAATTTTTTTGGTTTTAATCATATCTAATACCAGTGACTTGACTCTATCAACGTCTATTTCATAATACATTCCGCTAGAATTTTGAAGTTTTTCTAATGCCCTATTAAAAATTGAGATGCATATTTCATCCTCATCTTTCTGATAATGAACCAAACCTGCAGCGACGAGGATTAAACCATTAACCAATTTTTTTTCATCGCCATCAATACTTTTCCAAACACCCTCAAGCACTTCATGGCACTCCCAAAATCGTTCGTCATTAAAATAGGATCTTCCTTGAGATACTGCATCTTCTTTTTCAAAGGTTTCTTCTATAACGTGCTTAGCATGATCTAGTGGTGCAATAGTAGATAATTTTTCTATCAATTCATCAAGAAATGCTTGTGGTATTGAAGTGTCTAATTCAACATATTTTTTTGAAATTCTACAATCACGCAAAATGAGATTCATACCATATGCAAGATCGCGTGACTGGAGTAGAATATTATTTGCCATTTTTCTACTATAATCAGAATTATTCTTGAGATGTAACATATAACGTTCCATACAACTGGTTTGAAGTGTTTTCTTAAATTTATTGTTTATTTCGTTGAAGATTTATAAGAACTATTCAGAGGATTTTGTACATGTCAATGATTGAGACTATAAACGATGTAAGTAATTCGTTTCTTTCACGAAGAGAAATTACGTGTAGTTTTAGAGGTCTTGGAGGCAAATTAAAGAAAACTGAAGCTGTAGAGATGATAACTAAAGAACTAAAATTGGATGGAAAAACTGTAATTGCTATTAATTTAAAAAATGATACTGGAAGACCAAATATTTTGGGAACTTTCTATATATACGATGATGAAACTTTGGCAAAAAAACAAGTTAGTCCAGTAATTTTTGAGAGATTAGAAAAAGTAAAAGCTGCTGAGGAAGTAAAAACTGATGCACCTGCTGAGGAAGTAAAAACTGATGCACCTGCTGAGGAAGTAAAAACTGATGCACC
>CAYQPZ010000006.1:6808-17964 GCA_964419505.1 uncultured Candidatus Nitrosopelagicus sp.
CTGCTGAGGAAGTAAAAACTGATGCACCTGCTGAGGAAGTAAAAACTGATGCACCTGCTGAGGAGTCGACAAAATAATGCCTGTAGAAAAAAAAGGAAACAAGGGATTAAGCCCAAAAGTTTACCAGTATTATAAAATTGATGGTGAAAAAGTCACCAGAGAGCGAAAGATTTGTTCACGATGTGGAAAAGGTGTATACATGTCAGAACATAAAAACAGAAGAACATGTGGCAAATGTGGAAATACAGAATTTATTCAATAAATTTTCTTTTTTCTTATTTTAGAATTTTTTATTTTGATCTGTTCCAATTTTCTTACTAATAGGGGATTAATTTTCATTTGAGCCAATGATTCTGCATTTAATTTTACAGTGTTAGTATCTAGAGTAATTTTTAAAGTTGGAAGATTTTTTTCAATCCAAAATTTGAGGACTTTATCCTCTAATTTATAATCTCGAAATCCTGAAGGGAATCTTTTGGTAATATGTTGTAAAAGGGTTTTATCATCAAAAACGGTTTGGGGTTCAATTAATCGTGTATTATCAGAATAAACATTTTCAAAAATATTGCTAGATAATTCATCAGAAATGATATTCATTTTTGATAATCTAGAAGTTAATTCTAAATAGTGTAAGAATTCATGTGCAAGAATTGCATGAATTGTGCCTTTCAATCCGTATGCAACAAGTGGGGCAGAAACTTGAATAATAATTTGTATTGAATTATTTGAAAAAATAGGAATTGTTCGCGCAAAAAGAATTCCATAATCAAATGAATTTGTGGCAGAACTGAGAACCGCAGATGGCTCCACATATGCAACAGGAAATCTAATTCCTGATGCCTTTTCAATTCTCGCAATTCCTTCTAGAACTAAAGAAAACCTCTTATTAATTAGACCAAATTCATGTTTTGGTAGTAAATTGGCGGTATATGCTTCATAAACTTTCTGTAATGGCTCCATGATTTTATGTGAAAAATTTGTATAAAAAATGTTAATTAATTATTTATGACACAACATCAATTTTTTTAAAATCAAATTGAACACACTGACAATTATCTTGTAATAGATGTGTAAAATTAGGAGTGATTTCGTGGTTCTGAATTAATGATTTGATGGGTATTCCACCATCAGCGTACATGTTAATCTTTAACCGTTTTGATGCAAGTCTTTTAAAATTAATTTTATATATTTTTTTTACAACAGTTTTTTTGCCATTGATAGATATTTGTAGTGGCATTTCAAGAATCTGTAAATTATTTAGTGTTGTATTTTTGACGTAATTCTCTGTTTTTATAATAATATCAATTTTTGATTTGAATGAAATTTGTCCTTTAGGCTGTTCGCTAATTTTTCTTAAATCTAGTAGTTTTATTCCTTCTAGTTTGGGTTTTGTTCGAATAATACTTTTTCTCTTTTTTGGATTAATTATTTTTGCGAAAAATGGTCTGCCATTTCCAAGAACTAAACTTGATTTTTCTTCTCCTCCTATACAATTGATCCTAACTTGTTCACAACCAAATTTTTTAATCAAAAATTTTGTTATTTGACCTTCAACACTATCAAAATTCTCTAATCCATGAAAATGACAAACATGACACCCTTTACCAAGACAGTTAATGCAGTTAAGTTGTTTTTGTGGTAACATTCTTGATTTTTTGATATAACGACCATAAACGATGACTGATTTTGATTGGATTTTGTACGAATCGTCTTTGAAATTTACTTTAATTACCAAATCTGCATCTATATGATTGATCTTTGTCTTTGTTTTTCGTGCAATCCTTCTGGATAATTCGTGATTAATCTTTGTTTTAACACTATTAACTCCCTTTATTTGAAACTCTGATTTTATATGATCATCTCTATCCATTAATGAAGGTTTTATGATAATTCCTGTTTCAAAATTAGAAAAATCATAAGATACTAAATCTTCCACTATTCTTGTGGCAAAATTGTCAATCCGCTCAAAAATATCTTTGCAAATAAAGCATTTCTGCTTTGTCTGGATGGTTTTCTTTAATTTCAAACGTGAAGAGCAAAAATTGCAGAGAAAGTGCTTTTCAAGATTTTTACTGGAATCATTTTGGGCTGTTTTTTGATTTTTCACTATTACTTTCTCATGAATCTGATTTAATGAATATTTTCAATATACTAGCCAAGACCGAGTTTCCTTAGCATGCCTTGCATCTGTCTACCTTTTGATGCTTTCATCATTGTTTTTGAATTTTTATAATTTTTCAACAATTCTTTTACTTCATGTTCCGGCCATCCTGAGCCTCTTGCAATTCGCTTAATCCTTGATGCGTTCAAAAGATCAGGATCTGCTTTTTCGTCTTTATTCATACTCTGAATAATGTATCTCCACTTGTCTACACGATCTTCCATTTGTTCAAGTTGATCCTCCTTAACCATGCCTGATAAGCCTGGCATAGTTTCCATCAAATTCTGGAGTGAACCAACTTTAGTAACTTCTTCTAGTTGATAATAGAAATCTTCCATATTCATTTTTCCACTGGATATTCTTTTTAGTCGAACATCATCAGCCTCATTCTCTAATCTTTTAGCCAAATCAAGAACCGCCTGAACATCACCCATTCCTAAAAGTCTACCAACAAATCTTGTTGGTGAAAATTGTTCTAAATCATCAATGCGTTCGCCTGTTCCTACATACATTACCTGTGCACCTGTAGCTGCAGAAGCCGCTAGTGCACCACCGCCTTTTGCCGAACTATCTAATTTTGTAATAACGATACCACCTACAGGTACAATTTTGTTAAATGCATCTGCCTGTGAAAAACATTGTTGGCCGATGGTTCCGTCAATTACTAATAATGCAAGATCTGACTCTGCAACTTTATTAATCTGCGTCATTTCCTCTAAAAGATCTTTTTCTTCTTTATGTCTTCCAGCTGTATCAATTAGAATTATATCCAAATTAGAATTCTCAAAATGTTTTAAGCCCCTTTTCACAATATCTGGTGAATCTTTACTACTTTCATCACCAAATACCTCAACGTTTGATTTTTCACACATGGTTCGTAGTTGAACTAATGCACCTGGTCTAAATGTATCAGCACCAATAACTCCGACTCGATATCCTTGTCTGGTAAGAAATTTTGCTAATTTTGAAGAGATAGTTGTCTTCCCACTTCCTTGTATACCTAACATCAAGACTTTATTGATTTTTCCTGATTTGAAATGAAATTCTGTATCATTTCCTAGTAATTTTGATAGTTCATCATAAAGAATTTTTACAATATGATCTTTTCTTGATAAACCTGGTGGAGGAGTTTCATTTAATGATCGTTCTTCAAGATTTTTTGTAATCTCTAAAACTAGTTTTACATTTACATCTGATTGTAATAATGAACGCTGTACATCTTTTGCTAATTCTTTGATTAACTCTTCATCAACACCAGAAGAATTAACAATTCGTTTAATTGCAGAACGCAATCCATTTTTGAGATTGTCAAGCATTATTTTCTAACTCAGCCTCCACTATTTCAAATCTTCCTCTTACACCATCCCAAATTTTGTTTGATTTAATGATTTTTATCTCATTTTTAAAAAGTGGGCAATTTATGACAAAAGTTTCTGCTTCACCACCCTCAAAATTTAAATTAAAATGAAATTTTTTACTCAAATGTTCGAGTTCTTGTAATTCAGAATAGCCTATTTTTCTTCCAAGCCATGATTTATCGAGACCGTCTGAACTTACACTTGAAATAATAAAATTAAAGTTGTTATGCAGTAATTCTTTCATATAGAATAAATCATTTTTTTCCCATAAAGGAGAAACCAGCTTTAAATCGTTTTTCTGGCATAGTGTTTCAAATTTATTTTTTTGATACGCGCTTAATATACCACCATGAACTATTCCTTCAAAATCAAATGTTTTTTTTGCAGCTTTAATCAACTCGTCTAATTTTAATTCCTCAATATCAGGCTCAAGATCTGCTAAATGTTCAATAATTTGTGGAATATCCATTGATTTAGACTGAATTTTTGTCTGAAGTATATTTGGAAAATGTAATAGGTGACTTTCATCAGATTTTGGTAATATTGTGAATAAGACTTCAATAGTATGACCAGATTTTTTTGCATCATATATTGCATATGTGCTATCTTTTCCACCTGAAAAAAGTGCCGCTAATTTCATAACATTAATTGTAGTTTGGATGCTTCAATACTCATAATCTTCATCAAAATTCAGATGGCTTTTCCAAACATCATTAGCACCCAATTTAAGATGTTTTAATTCGCATTATTTTTGTCCTTCCCATGACATTCCAATATTCAATATCTTGACCCTGTTCAAGTTTTCCTTTTACCTCATCATTAATCATCTCAATGTCAATTGTTTCAAAAGTTTCAGAATCCATAACTTGAATTTCAGATCCTGTCATAGATATAATCTGAGCAGCTCTTTTGTCAATTAGTGGCACATGGACTTGCATACTGACTGGTCCGACATGTGGTCTTTTAGCACCGTCAAAGACACCAACTCCAACGATTCGTGCCTTTGCAGCACCATGTTTGCCAGGTTTACTTGTATCATATTCAGAAATTCTACATGGATCACCAGTTGGCTGATCACTAACTGGTAAAAGTATGTAAGAACCAATTTTTAATGAACCCAAATCAGATGGTTTACTCATAATGATTAAAATTTTTGAGGGCTATTTACCTTTTTTTATTTGAGTTTTTCAAGAATTGAGAAACTAACAAGATTATTCATTACAATTCCTTTTCTGCATATATCACGTCTTGTTTGTTCACAATATTTGTTATCACTTTGATGACTTTTTACACTTGCTATCTCAAAGATAACGATGTGATCGCTATATGGAAACTTAAATTTTGGATTTTGCTTTGTGAAAAGCTCCATATGACCAAATCCAGAAATACCAATCTTATCTCTTTTTGCAGTATAAGATGCTACATCCAGTAAATCATCAGATGAATCACCATACTCCAAATAATAAATTGATATAAAATTCGTCCTTCCTTCTGTTCCACGTTCAAATATCAAATTGTCTAAATTAAAAATGAATATAGGTTGTTCGCCAATATAATTTGAGAAATCTTTTTGGATTTTTAAACTGTTTTTGAATTTCGCTAATATGAAATGATTAATTGGTGATGAAAAATATGGCTTGCTGTCATCAGAAAAGGTTGCTGTGACAAAAAATAAGGAATCAACATTTCGTGAATTCAACCACAAGTCCTTTAATTCGATTGAATCATGATTATGCAGGTATGGTACACACACATAACCGCTTATCTGCTTACCAGGATTTACCATAAATTTTCTTAATCGAAAAGTATTTAATTTTTCGGAAGTTATGTTCTAAAACTAAAGTTAATAATAGAAAAAAAACTCAAGATATCAGTCCCCACTTAGCTCAGCCTGGTAGAGCTTCCGGCTGTAGTTGTCGGCTTAAGGCTGAAAAACAGCAGTCTACTAGGCATACAGAAACCGGGTTGTCGAAGGCTCAAATCCTTCAGTGGGGACCACTATCTTTCTAAAATAATTATTTATGGATTAATAACAGCACGTCCAATGATTTTTCTATTCTTTAGATCTTCTAATGCAGAATTTACCTGATCTAGTGTATAATGTTTAGAAACTATTGGATTAATCACACCACGCTGAGCCAGTTTGATTAGTTCTACCATATCATTATAATTTCCAGTATATGCACCTTGAATTGTAATTGCTTTTAGAGGTACAGACACCAATGGAAGTTCAACTGAACCACCAAACAGTCCAACAAGAACTATGTTACCACGTTTTCGAATTATTGAAAGATCCATTTTCATTGTTGGTGGAGCATTTACAAAATCTACTATACTATCTACACCTTTATCATTACATATTGACATTATCTTTTTTACTGCATCTGGTTCTTTGGTATTTACTGTATGAGTTGCGCCAAGTTCTTTCGCTGAATTTAATTTCTTATCATCCAGATCAGCACAAATAATGTTAGATGTAGTCAGTGCTTTTGCAATCTGAACTCCCATTAAACCAAGACCACCAGCTCCAACAATCAAAATATTTTCAGGATTATTAACTAGTGCTTTTTTTATTGCTGTAAATGCAGTAAGACCAGAACATGCAAGAGATGCTGCTGCATCAGGATCAAGATTATCAATGCTAGCTAAAAATTTCTCATCTGGAATTAATACACGTTCTGCGTAACCACCATTCTGGAATACACCTAATGACTTTGGTGATTCACATAAATTTGTGTCACCCTTCTCACATGTAGAACATTGACCACAACCAATCCAGGGATAAACTAGTACCAAATCACCGATAGATACACTTTGAACAGAATCTCCAACTTCCTCAATGATTCCAACAACCTCATGGCCAGGAGTGACTGGAAATTTGACTCCTCTATCTGTGACTTTCATAAATCCATCACCAGTGTCGTAGCCTCCCTCCCAAAGATGTAGATCACTATGACATACGCCGGTTGATTTTACTTTAATGATAACTTGATTTCCGTCTGGTTTTGGGATTTCAATTTCATTAATTTCTAATGGTTTGTTAGGTTCAATAATTTGAGCAGATTTCAACAGTTTTGATTTTTGATGTAATAATATAAGAGTTGACTGAGCGAGATAAAAAAATAGAGCCCCAAGATATTATTGTATTAAACATTCTTTGTTTTATGAGTCAAGAAGAAACAAAATCAGAGATTTCTAAAGTTCCAATAAATATTCTATTTGATCCAGAGGGTGTAAAGAAGCGAGATATATGGGAAATTAATTTGATAGAGATTCTTTCAATGTTGACAAATATTTTAGAAAAAGCTGATAAAAAGGATCTAAGAATTGCTGGAATGGCGGCTCTATCATCATCATTAATTTACAGAATGAAAGTAGAGAATATCTTTGCACTTCAAAAGGCTGCTATGGAAAATAAATCGATCAAGCAAAGATCTGATATTGATATACAGATGTTAGATATTCCTTATAGACATGAATCTACATACCCCGTCTCTTTAAATGAGTTACTAGATCTATTAGAGAATCTAATTGGTACAATTGCAAACCCAAGAGAGAGAAGATCTAATCAATTGAAATTTGAACCAGTTGAAGCGCCAGATTTCAAAAAAGTTCTTAACAGTCTTGAAAATCGCATTCCGCAATATCAGAACTTGATCTTAAAAAAACTTGAAGCCGCTGGTACTACATTATTAGCAACAATTACAAAAGATCTTGATACAACTGATTCAATTCTATGCTTTTTTGCCATATTATTCCTAGCAAGAGACGAAAAAGTTGATTTATTCCAAGTTGATGACGATATTAAAGTCACATTAATCAAAGAATAATTCACAAATTTATCAATGATATGTGAAAGAAGATTTTAAGTCAATTTCAAGTCACTTTTTGATATTGGGAAAAATACAAGATGAAAATGAATCAACTGCAAGACTAGAATCTGCATTATATTCAGCAGGAAGACCACTAAGTATTGAAGAACTGATCAGAGCATCAGGCACAGAATCTAGATCAAAAACGTTGAATTTACTTGAGAAATTAATGCACAAAGCAAGAACCACATTTAAGGCAATAGAGATTGTCACATTACCAGATGGATCATACGTTTTTCAATTAAAACCAGAGTACAGCTCATCAATAGGCAGAAGATACGCATCAAAACCAATCCTGCTAAAATCTACACAAAAGACGCTATCATACATTGCATATGAGCAACCAATATCAAGTAAGCAGTTAGTGGAAGTGAGAGGAACCGGTGTTTATTCACATCTCAAAGAATTAGGACGGTTAGATTTTATTGAACATCAAAACGTTGGTCGTTTGAAAGTGTATAGCACAACTGAAAAATTTAAGAAATATTTTGGTGTGCAAGGGGATGCAGATACACTCAGACAAAAATTATTTAAAAAAGTACGAACTAGAAATTCAGCTAAAATAATTACAACAACATAAAATATCTGATAAGAATGTGTAAATTTTTCAAAAACTTGCGTTTTGTATAAATTAGAGTGTTTTAGAAACAATTTGTGAAAAAATCAGTAGAAGGTCTAAAAACAAGTAAGATAACTGGAGGGAGAAGACATCCTCTAAAAACCAGACAGAAATTTCAAACTGATAGATATCCAAATGAGGCACTCATGGGTGATCAAGAAACTTCAACAAGAAAAACTAGAGGGAATAATAGAAAGACTGGGCTAAAAACGGTTAGTCATGTAAATTTAGTATTATCTGATGCAAAAATAAAAAGATCAAAGATTGTTAAAGTTTTAGAAAATAAAACAAATAACGATTATCAAAGACGTGGTGTAATAACAAAAGGTGCTATACTAGAAACAGAAGATGGAAAATGTAAGGTTCTTTCACGACCTGGACAGTGTGGCATCATTAACGCAGTTTTAGTAAAGTGATAAAATGAAAGATTACGAACATGTCGTAATCTGGCTTGATTATTTTAATAAAACCTTGCCAAGAAATAAAGGTAGAAGACTTTCGAAAGAAAAATGCATTTTTGATCCATCATTAAAAGAATTAGTTGATGCAACAAAAGCTGCAGGTTTAGAACCAACAGAAACAGAAGATCAAGTTAGATTTCCAAAAAGACCATACGTAAGATCCGGATACATTATACTAGAAAAAAAATCAACTAAAACAAGTATAATGAATAAAATTTCAGAAAAATTAGTTTCTAAAAGGGCAAAAGACTCAAAAAAATAATCAAAATAGCTCATAGCTAAAGTTTTGTTGACAGAACTTGATGAAAACAATCAGATTAATTGAATAATAATTGCAGGAGGTAGGTGAAGTATTGCATATTGCCAATAGTGGCAGAGTCATAGTACGACTCAGTAGAGAGATAAAAGAAGGTCAAATTCTTTGTGACAAAAATAATCAAAAGATTGGACGTGTCACAGAATTAATTGGACCGATAAAAAATCCCTTTGCATCAGCAATACCACTAACAAATAATTTTAAAAAAATTAGTGGAACCAAGGTTTTTTCACTAGAACAAACTCCTGTAATGAAAAAAAACAGGAGAAAACGAAATAGATGAAAACATTAGAAATAGAAGTTTGCTGTCCTGAATGCAAGTCTACTGTTGTAGATGATATTCATAATGGTGAACGAATTTGTTCAAGCTGCGGTATTGTTGTGGATGAACAAATGGCCGACTATGGACCAGAAACAAAAGGTGCTAACCTAGTTGATAAGATGAAACTAGCAAGAGCAACAGGGCATACTACACTTGCTCAACATGATATGGGCATTGCAACTGAGATATCTATTGCAGGTACTGATTTTAGTGGAAAGAAAATCAATAATTCCATATCAAATCAGATGCAGAATCTCAGAAAATGGCAACAAAGAGTTAGAGTGACATCGCCACGGGAGAGAAGACTAACAAATGTTTTAGGAAAAATTACTGAAACATGTGAAAGTTGTGATCTTTCAAAAAATGTTATTGAGACAGCTTCAAAGATCTATCGAAGCCTAGATGGAAAAAATATAGAAGTGAAAGGCAAGTCTGTAATTAGTATTACAGTTGCCGTAGTCTATTTGGCATGCAAACAATGTGGTGTTGTTCGCTCATTAGAAGAAATTTGCAAAGAAGTGTGCATAGAAAAAGACGTTAAAGCAAAATCAAAACTTGCTGCAAAATACTATAGAAACTTAGTATTGGAAATGGGACACGAAATTACACCAACTGTCACCATGGATAAATATATCTCCAAAATTGCAAATTTAACAAGAACCGACGTTCGTGTTGAACGACTTGCTTTGGAGATTGCGGACAAATCAGAAGTGCAAAGTATCACTGATGGAAAATCACCAAATGGCATCGCGTCTGCCTACATGTATATTGGTTCCATCTTGTTAGGACAAACTGTTCTACAGAGAGACGTCTCAACAATTTCTGGTATTACAGAAGTGACTATAAGAAACAGAGTAAAAGAGATTCTAACTACGAATAAGATTATTCTTACTCTAAGACCAATACTGGCCAACAAATAACATCCCCCCCTTTTTTCTTATTTTATGGATTAGGAATAGCTAAAATTAGTCTGGATTATATAACAAACTTCAGATGTCACAACATGGCAGTCTTAGAAATAAAAGACCTTCATGTGACACGTGACGGGAAAGAAATTCTAAAAGGTGTAAATCTAAAAACAGGACCTGGTGAAGTTCATGCCATCATGGGGCCAAACGGTTCTGGAAAAAGTACTTTAGCATATACACTTCTTGCACACCCCAAGTATGAAGTCACTAGTGGCGACATTCTACTTGATAATGAAAGTATTTTGGAATTAACCGCTGATGAGCGAGCAAAGAAAGGCTTATTCCTAGGATTTCAATACCCAACTGAAGTATCTGGTGTAGGTTTCTCACATTTTCTTAGAACATCTTACAATGCATTAAGTAAAGCATTACAAGGTGAGGATAGAGAAGTTTTCATTACGGTAAGAGAATTTCAAAATTATCTAAAACAAAATATTAATGCTGTTGGATTAAAAGATGAGTTTTTATCTAGATATCTTAACGAAGGATTCTCCGGTGGAGAAAAGAAGCGTTCTGAAGTTTTACAAATGGCTGTACTGAAACCAAAAATTTCAATTCTGGACGAACCTGATTCTGGTTTAGATATTGATGCTGTACAAGTAGTTGCTAAAGCTATCAGTGAAGTCTCTCATAAAGACTCCACAACTATTATAATTACACATTATGCACGAATTCTTAATTTCTTAGATAAACTTGATCATGTTCATGTATTTGCAAATGGTAAAGTGCTAAAAAGCGGTGATGCGTCACTTGCACAGGAACTTGAAAAACGTGGTTATGATTGGGTCCTAGAAGAACAAGTAAGCCATAATGAATAATCATTAATTATTTTAAATAACACACAAAAAAACAAAGAATATGTCTGAAGAAGAAAAGCGATATTTTTTTAATTTTTCATTTTTCAAAATTGACCCAAAATGGAGATGGATGGCTGATTTGGCAAAAGAAGAATCTGCAAGAGAATTGGAGAACATAATAGGGAATTCTCCAGTTAGTATAAGATCATATTCTACATTAGGACTTAGAGATGATGCAGATTTTTTACTCTGGTTTAAATCTGAATCAATTGAAGATATTCA
>CAYQPZ010000006.1:18064-27723 GCA_964419505.1 uncultured Candidatus Nitrosopelagicus sp.
GAGATGATGCAGATTTTTTACTCTGGTTTAAATCTGAATCAATTGAAGATATTCAGGAGACCATTTCAAAAATTTACTTAACCGTAGTTGGAAAATACATTGTGCCATCACGAGTATATCTATCATCTACACGCCCCTCAATTTATGCCCAAAAAAATAAAATGCACTCATTTGTGGGAGGTATGGAATCTAGAAAATATGTAGTTGTATATCCTTTCACTAAAACACGTGAATGGTATCTTTTGCCATTACAACAAAGAAAGGCGATGATGGATGAGCATATCAAAACCGCTGAAAAATTTCCCCAAATTGAATTGAATACAACATACTCATTTGGAATTCATGATGAGGATTTTATGTTAGCTTTCGAATCAGATGATTTACATGCATTCCAGGATCTAATTATGGAACTAAGAGGTACAAAGGTATCTGCACATGTAAAGGAAGACATACCAATGATTGTGTGTGTAAAAAAGGATATTATTCCTCTAATTACTAGCCTTGGATAATGAATGGTCTAAAAGAGTGGGCTACTGCAATCAAAGCTTTAGAATATGGAAAACAAACAGTGATTTTGCGAAAAGGAGGAGTGTTAGAAACTGCATCAGGATTTAAAATAGAATCAAAAAAATTTTTGCTTTTTCCAACATGGGAACATCAGGAAATAAAACATGTTAAACCAGAATACCACAATCTTCTAAATCAAACATTGAATAATAAACCAAAAGAGGGTTATAATACAATTACATCCATTGCAGAAGTTTTAGATCACAAAGACATTTCTTCAAATAAAATTATAGATGATTTATCACCATTCCATATTTGGAGTGATGAATACATTAAAGAAAGAATAAATTGGATGCCAGAAAAACCACTAAAAGCAATGTTTCTGAAAGTATTTACATTTCCACAAATTGAAATACCATTACAATCAGATTTCAAAGGCTGCAAATCTTGGATAGAATTAAATTCAAACCAAAATTCTAGTCAATCAGTGTACACTGATCAGCAAATTGAGGCTGAATTAAAGAAATTCAGGGAGATTGTAAATTGAAATACAAGAAACTAGGAAAAAGCGGAATAGAAGTTTCAGAAATTGGTTTTGGTGCTTGGACTATTGCATTAAACTGGTGGGGCAAAGAAATTGAAGAAGATGAAGCAAAAAGAATGCTCAAGAAAGCTTATGATTGTGGAATTAATTTCTTTGAAACTAGTGATATGTATGGTAGAGGTAAGAGTGAAAGATTAATCGGTGAAACCTTCAAAGATATGAGGAATGAAGTAGTTATTTCTACAAAATATGGTTATGACTTTGAAAGTGAGGATCAAATTGGCCATAAGGAACTTCCACAAAAATTTGATGAGGTATTCACACGTCATGCATTAGAAAAAAGTTTGAAGAGATTACAAACTGATTTTGTTGATGTATACGGATTACATAATCCAAAAATGAGTCACATTCATGATGACAGAATTTTTCAGGTATTAGATAATTTGATTTCTGAGGAAAAAATCAGAACTTATCAAATTGCATTAGGTCCTGCGATAGGATGGACACAAGAAGGTTTGGATGCTATGACCAGAAAAAATGTCACTGCTGTTCAGACTGTATACAATATTCTTGAACAAACACCTGGTAATGAATTACTTAATGCTGGGATAAAGAATGATGTTGGTATATTAGTAAGAGTCCCTGATGCCTCTGGAATTTTAACCGGAAAAGTTAATGCCGATACAAAAATAGCTGAAAAAGATCATCGTTCTGTTAGAAAGGGAGAGTGGATAAGAGAATCATTAAAAAAAGTAGAGCAGTTACAGCTAATCGCAGAAAGTAATGGATTAAGCATACTAGAATTGGCAATTAAATTTATCTTATCAAAAAAAGGAATTTCATCGGTTTTCCCAACGGTGATCAGCGAAGAAGAAATTGAGACTTTCTCATCCATGTCTGATGGAAAATATCTTAATGATTCTGACATGAAAGAAATTGATGAGTTATACTCTACTTGGTGGGCTAAAAATCCATATGAACTTAAAGCAACACCACAAACAGCTTAATTTTATTATTAAAAAAATAAGTATCATTTCTGATTAAGGTTTAATTGTAGATAATCTCTATTGTGTGTAATGAGGACTTTTCTAGCAGTTTTTTGTTTGTTGTTATTTACAGTATCTATTTTTGTTTTCCATGAACAATCTGTATATGCAGAAGAAGTAATTACTGTAAAAAGTACTGCTCTTGATACATCATCCATCTTGGAATTAGAGAATAATAGAGGGAATGATTTCAATATCAATTCAGTACGAATTTGGTTAAGTGAAGACAATTCATTCAAATCTTTTAAAACTGAAAAAGGATGGACTGGAAAATTTGAAGTTGGGGGAAAGGTTATAGTTTTCTCACCTCAGACCTCTATAAAACCTGGTGAGAGTGTAAAGTTTGGTATAAAGACAAATTCTGAAAATCCCATAATTAACTGGAAAGCACTGGATTCGGCTGGTCAAGTGATACAATCTGCAGCAACAGCCACCAAACAATCCGACACAGAGAGAATTCCACAGATTACTCAAACAAAGATAGTTGCGATAAATGATAATTCATATTTTAAATTCATTCCTGAAAAACCATCAGTAGGTTCTGACTTCAGAATAATAGGTGAGAATTTTATTCCAAATCAAAATATTAAATTGTATATCGGTAATCAAATGATAAAAACAATAAACATTGATGGCGATGGAAAGTTTATTTCAACAGCAACAGTTCCAGATAATCTAAGTGTAGAAAGAACAGACTTTGTTTTGAGAGACTCTGGTGGCACTGAAAAGAATGTTAGCATGCGTTTGAGTGATACACAAAATAGACATATGTCTTCGGATCTAAAGATCTCAATTGATTTTACACCTAAAACTGTAAAAAGAGGTGATACTATACAATTGACTGGTAGTGCAACTCCTGATACAACATTAACAATCACTTCAACAAATAAAAATAATAAAATTTTGAATATTAGTACGATTTCTACAGGTTTTGATGGAAAGTGGACATTTGATAATCTATTTACAACAGATCTTGCTTTAGGAAAAATAACAATTAAAATTACAGATGGTAAATCAACAGTAATAAGAAATTTTGATGTAATTTCATCACAGTTAATCAATATTTCATCATTACAAACACGTTATGAGGTTGGTGATACTATAAAATTTGCTGGTTCTGGAATACCCAATAATGAAATTTCACTTATTGTCGAAGATCCAATAGGAATTGAAGTGTTTTCAGAATCATTCAAAGTTAGTAGTTCTGGAGATATTGTTTTTGAGGTTGATACTATTGTTGGATTTACGGAAGGTACATACATTTTACATGCATACCAAGGAAGTGAATCAGCAATTTCTGTAGTTGGAATTGGTGTACAACCACAAGAAGTTTTGGTTGTGTCTAGTGGTCAGATGAATTACAGTGCTGGAAGTGATATAGATCTAATTATACGGGGTGAACCACATAAAGCTGTATCTGTAGTTGTCATTGATGAATCAGATAAACAAAAAATTAGTGATTCTATAGAATTAGATGATAATGGTAATTACATCTATTTTGTTGAGTCCAACGAACTAGGCACTGGTGCATTTACAGTTGAAGTGCGACATGGTGTTTCTAGGGGCTCTACAGTTTTCACAATTGGACTCTCTACAGGTACTGGTCTAATTGAGTTTCAAACAATCAAAGATGAGTATGTATTAGGAGATCAGATTCTCATTATAGGTAAAACGGGAAACAGTGTCATACTAACCGTGTCAATTATAGACCCAAGTGGATCTGTAATCAGAGAATTTGATACATTCTCAGATAGAATTGGTACTTTCACAGTAGATAATTTCAAAATTCCAAGTAATGGAAAAACTGGTAATTGGATCGTAAAAATAGGAAATGAGGAAAACTTTGTTGAAAAATCTTTTAATGTGGTAGAATTAACAGACACGATTCAAGTAAATCTTGACAAAGATGATAGAATCTATCGAGGTGGTGATATGATAGCGATAAGTGGAAAAAATGCTAGTATAGGTTCAAGTGTCACTGTATCTATTACTGATTTAAATGGAACAAAAGTCACTACGAATTTATTCATTAGTATAACCTCTACAGGCGAATTTTATACTATATGGCAACTTCCAAAAAATATTGAGCCTGGAATTTATGACATATCTGTAAATGATAGTGTTACTGATGCTTCAATATCATTTACTGTGAATTAAAATTTTTAATCTTATATCTAACGGTTTTTATTTCTCATTTTTTGGTTAATTTTGTGGATTTAAAAAGTAAAATTAGCAAATACAAAGATTTTCCTAAGAAAGGTATACTGTTTAGAGATTTTAATCCAATCCTAAAAGATCCACATGCACTATCATTTGTTGTTGACGAGTTTTCAAAAAAAATTCATCCTAATGATGTAGATGTATTTGCAGGAATTGAGTCGAGAGGATTCATCTTAGCGTGTGCATTAGCCCAAAAATATCACAAAGGAATGGTTTTATTAAGAAAATCAGGAAAACTTCCTGGAAAAACGGTCAAGGTGTCATATACAATTGAGTATGGCAAAGCTCAAATGGAGATTCAGAAAACTGCATTAGAAAAAAATGAACGAGTTTTGATCTGTGATGATCTTCTCGCTACAGGTGGTACTGCAAAAGCAGCCGCCAAACTTGTTGAAAAATTAGATGCAACAATAATTGGATTTGCATTCATAATTGAATTGACTGAATTAAAAGGAATAGAAAAAATTAAAGGGTATAGAACTGAATCGTTGGTGAAATACTAATGGATGAAACGGCTGAGATAGGAATTTTTGGTGGTACAGGAATTTATAATTCAGGATTACTAAAAGATAGTAAAGAAATAACAATAGAGACACCATATGGTAAAACCTCAGATTCCATAACTGTTGGAAAATTTAATGGACGACAAGTTGCATTTATGCCACGACATGGAAAAAAACATACAATCCCACCACACATGATAAATTTTAGAGCTAATATTTGGGCATTCAAAGAATTAGGTGTTAAGAGAATTATTGCTCCATCTGCAGTTGGTAGTCTTAAGGAAGAGTTTGAACCTGGTCATTTTGCGTTACCATCACAATTCATAGATTTTACAAAATCTAGGAAAGGAACATTTTCTGAAGAGGGTAGAGTAATTCACATATCAGTTGCAGATCCATTTTGTCCTGAATTACAAAAAATAATATTAGATGTGACAAAAAAACAAGAAATTCAAATCCACAAAGACTGTACATATGTATGCATTGAAGGACCAAGATTTTCAACTAAAGCAGAATCAAGATTCTTTCGAACTACTGGAGCGGATATTATAGGAATGACGCTAGTTCCAGAATGTCAACTTGCAAGAGAAGCACAAATCTGCTATGTTTCAATATCAACAGTTACAGATTATGATGTATGGGCAGAAAAACCAGTTACAGCAAAAGAGGTAATGGAAACTTTAGCAAAGAATGTCGAGATGACAAAAAAACTACTCATGTTTGTGATTGATCAAATTCCTAAAACAAAATCATGTTCTTGTGAGAAGGCGTTGGAAGAAGCGGAATTTTAATCATCAATAAAAGATTCTTTCTTTAATCCTTCTGGTAAATTAAGATCACCTTGAATAAGATTTCTTTGAAGTTTAGCAATAATTTCATCTATATCATATCCTAAATCTTTAAGCCGATTTTCCGTTTCAGTAGAAAGTTTTGCGCCTATATTTTGACCTCCAATTCGACCAAATGCAATTGCAGTAAACGGAAAAAAGTTTTCGTCTAATTGAAATTCGCCTGAAATCTTGGCAGCCATCTGCGTGCCATCTATATCTTTGACGTTAACTATAATTTCCAATTGCCTTCAAATTTCAACTGCTTTATGAAGATATTCCAATACAAGAAAGCTTGAATGAAAGTCATCGATTATTTTATAATCTTCAATTTTTAAATCAATAACCTGTTCATCGGCAGTTTCAAATTTTAAAATTCCACTTTCTTTTAATTTTACAAGCTTCCATTTGTCTTTTCCTTTCTGTAATTTACTAACAATAACTGCCCATTTTTCATTATCCTCAATTCTTGGCATTCCAACTATATCAGTAATTGAATCAATTCCTAGTTGTTTTTCTTCACAGAACGATTTTTTACAAGATGCACATCTCCAGACGTCAACCGAACCAATTGTACGTTCTTCTATATTGATATTCACTGGTGCATTATATGTAATCTGAGGATTATCACAACATTTGTAAATTTCAGGTGTTGATATTGTATCATCTGATGATACATTAGGAGAATCTTCACTCATAAATTTCACTTTGACTTGTTATATTTAGTCCTTGCATCATCGTATGGCTTTTCTAAAGATACACCAATATTGTCTACAGTTAGATTTTTTTTAAACTCAATTTTTTCTCTCTCGCACATTTTTCTATACATATTAACTGCCGTAAATCTTGGATGCATTGCCTCAAATTCATCATTAGGCATATCAATAAATGCACCCAAACTCATTAAATTTTTTGAATTATCTAATGCATCATTAAATGGAATTTTTAATTTTTGGGCTATCTGTTTCCCAGTCATTTTACCCTTAGTTACAACTAGAAGAAAGATCTTTGCTTGAATGTCAGTTAATTTGATTTCAGAAACAAGATTTTTTTCTATTTGAGAATAATTTATGTTCATTTTTCTATAAAAATTCAGAATCTCTTGATTGGTCTTTGATAAAAAAAATTTTTACTATCTTAAAGGAAACACCCATTGCGATAAAATTCACAATTAGTCCAGTTATTGCACCATAAAGTAAATCATTAGATAAGCTCCATACTGTTAAGAATGCTACCACTGTTGGTATTGCAATAATTACCCCCACTAAACTACTTTTCATAATTATTTCACCAGTTGAGAGTTTTTTGGATTTTTGATGTTCAACCAATGTCATTAAAATAGTATCTGGCTATAAAAATCAAAGATGCTTTATATTTGGTAAATCCAAAAAGATGACATTGAGTAAATACAAAAATGCCACTAGACCCACTGATAAATTGCTTAATTATATAGTACCAGTAATTTTATTGATATTTTTTGGTTTAGTTTATGCAGTTTCACTTCGTTCTGATAATGGATTTGTGGGTTTCATTCTAGTTGGTGCAGCACTTTTCACAATTGTCTACTGGACAGTAGTCATTAAAAAAATGGTGCTTACCGGAAAACCAAAATTCACTGCGAGAGAACAAGAATCAAAGAACTGGGTTTATGATCTCATTAAAGGTGAACAAGAAACTGTCTTTGTTGCTGAAGTTCCAGGTCCTGAAGATAAAATAATGGTTAGATTAATTGATGGAATTCTTTATGTTAGAGGCTCTCAAGGTTTTTCAAAAGAAGTACCAATAGAAGGTTCAACTAGTATGCAAATCGGTGATTTCAAATACAGAAATGGTGTTCTAACTCTTAGAATAACAACATCATAAACTCTTTGCCATTTCTAATTTCTCTGGAAGATATTTGTCTGTAATATTTGTTAGACCATATTTTGAAAAGGCTTCAAGTTCAGCTTTTCTTTTAATTTTCAAAAACACTTCTAATTCTTTTTTCCATATTCCTTCTTGATACCTAGGATCTTTTTGTAAATCAAAGCATCGTTTGATGTCAGATTCTGTCATTGGTATTGTAGGAAGTTTAAATTTTTCAATATCTGTGGCCCAAACACCCATCCATTTAGCATCTGGTACAGTTAATTCTCTTAAATGAGCTGCATTTGCAGAGCCTGATTTAATTACCATTGCAATGTGTTCGCCGTAAACATCCCCATCTGTTAAAATTACAACAGGTAATCTTAATTCATCATGCAATCGTTTTAACAAAGTTCTAGTTGAGCGAGGAGCCTGACCACCTGTATTGATAATTATAGATTTAAATTTTTTATCAACCTGTTCTTCTACAAACCTAGTAAATAGACCGCCTTTCTCTATTGCAATTACAAGTTCAGCACTAGTATCAGCCAATTTAGCAGATGTCATACTTGGACCAATTGCATATCCATCAGGGTGACTGGAAAGATTCTGTCTTTTCCCTTCATAACCTGGTATTGTATATTCAATTGTTAGATCACCAAAAATACTACTTCGTTCTTCAGGAAAAACATAGAAATCTTCTCTAGGTTTTGTCAAGACTGCTTCCAAGTCAACTATTATGTTATCTGATTCTGATTGATCCTCGAAATCAATTGCAAACGCTTGCGATGAATAATAGACATCTCTTAGTGTTGATGACTTTTTTTCATGAGTCAGTTTATTTGCAAAGAATGCAAGCCAAATTAATTGAGTAAATGAGCGTAGTTGTGATGTATTTTTAGCACTTCGTAATGCAGTGTTAGTACCAAGAACGTACTGTCTGAGTTTTTTGTCATAAATAATATTACTAATTGATCTATTTGGAATTGAGATTTTTGGAAACTGGCCGTTGTCAAGATCCTCATAAACCTGTGCGCCATATTTTTTTAGAATTTCAACTAAATCCTTGGTTTTATCTCTTGATGATGCTTTAGTTTGTTTTTTCTTCAATTTGATTCTCCTTTTCTAATATTTGTTTATAATTTGGCTCCTTCTTCTTCTCTGCTAATTCAGTACAAAATTCTGCAATAAGTGGTAGATATTTAGAATAAAGATTTGCACGTTTTTTTGCCATTTCAGCTTGACCTTTTTTTGACATATATCCAGAAAGTTTTCTTGACAGGAATTGTAATGCAAGGCGTAATTCCTTTTCTATTTCTGGTCTATCAGCGACATTTTCTTTTCCTACAGTTTTGTATGGAACTCTTGTGGAGCAAATATGTGACACAATAATCAGTGGTGCTGAATCATTTTTCACTTTATATCTATTCCAATCAGTATCATTTACAACTTTTAACACTACATCACTACCTTCATCATATAACAAGGGAATACGATTTGCAAATCGATATACCTTTGTTCCACGCGATTCAATATTACCACCATATGCAATACCCATCTCTATGACAAATGGAAATCCAGAATATGCCGATGCAGTTCGTTGTACTACTGCCATAAAGTCTGGTTCAAATCTTCGTTCAATTCCTTTTGCTAATGGGGATTCACCCAAAGGTGCCAAACACGTAGGATCCGGAGACCTAAACCCTTCGTAAGTCTGTAATGCATCACTAAGTTTTACTAAATCCTGATCTGACATATTGCCGACTCTTGTTTCAGGCTTGAATTTGGCAAATTTACAAAATTGTACAGCGGATGTTGGTCCAACTCTTTGAAATCTTTTTGTTAAGAACTGTGTTAGAGATTCTCCTTGGACTGTGTTTGCTAATTGCTTATAGTAAACACTTTCAGTATCCATATCAGCTGCAAGTGTTTCTGAAGTACCATAATCCCAATAGATAAGTTTGTTATTTCGAAGATCAACATCTTCTATTCTAATTCTTTGTAGTTTTTCAAAATCTGCTTCAAGAAATGACATTAAAGCTATTACAACACGTACAGGTCTTGTTAATGACTTCCATTTTTTTATTGTTTTTTTCATGATTTCGTTATAGCTAAATTTCTTTTTTGACATTCCAAGTTCTTTCCTAATTTTTTCAATCATTTTATC
>CAYQPZ010000007.1:0-26566 GCA_964419505.1 uncultured Candidatus Nitrosopelagicus sp.
GTAAATTCTCTTCTCCAATCAATTGAAAAGCCCATTTCAATCATTCCAGATTTAATCTCTTCATGAAAATAATCTGCAATTTTCACAGGATCTACAAATTCTTTGATTTTGCCTTCTGGTACATTATACAGTGTTTTGAATGCATTAATTAATTCCACATCGTTAGCCTGAACTCTTTTTGACATTCCAAGAATGGGAGTACCGGTATAATGGAATCCCATTGGAAACAAAACATTGAATCCTTTCATTCTATAATAGCGAGAATGAACATCTGCTAATGTGTAAGTTCTACCATGTCCTATATGCTGGGGGGAATTTGGATAAGGATATGCTACTGTGATGAATTTTTTTGGTTTGTCATTAGGATCTGTTTCAAAATCTTTAGCGTCATGCCATTTACTTCTCCATTTTTCATCTATCTGATTCCAGTTTAATTCCATCTTGTTTACCTACTCAAAGATCATAGCCTTCGCATTTTTAATTGCATCTTCTTTCTTTGATTTGTCAGTTCCTCCTCCTTGAGCAAACTTTGGACTTCCCCCGCCGGCTCCTCCCAGAATCTCTGAAATACTCTTTACAATCTCTCCCGCACTCTTTTCTTTGGAAATCTCATCCCCAGCATATATTATGACTCGAATTTTTTCTCCCTCTTCAAATAATCCACAATACACCAATTTGGGATCTACCCTACAAAGTACTTCTCCTAAACCAATATGAAAAATATCATCATAATCACTGCTAGTTGAATAACAAAAGTTTGCCTTGCCAGATTCGGTTAATTCAATTGTAATACCTTCTATTGTGGATATACCCTCTTTACACTCTGATAATGATTTGGCTATAACTGGAATTCTTTCCTTGACTTGTAGTCTTTTCTCAATCCGCTTCTCTTTTTCACGTTCTTTTTGCTTCTCTTCTATCTCTTTACTTTCCAAGCCACGCTGTTTTTTTCTAACAAATTCTTTTGCACCTTCTCCCGAAACAAATTCAATTCTTACAACTCCATCCTGAATTCTTTTTGTTCTCGTTATCTTAATCTCTTCTATATCAGAGGTATTTACTACATGTGTTCCACCACAGGCTTGTATATCTAAATCACCAATTGAGACTATTCTAACTGATTTTACTGGGACTATTCCTCCCTGGTAAATTCTAAAGCCATACCTTTGTTCTGCTGTACCCCTATCAAAATTTTCTATCTTGACTGGAATTGCTTTTTCTACAATTGAATTGGCAGTTTGTTCGATTTTAATCACGTCATCATCTGTTAGTGCAGAATGATGTGTAATATCCAATCTAGCGTGATCCTCTTCTTTGAACGCCGAATGTTGCCACACCCATGAACCTAAAATACTTCTTGCCGAAGTATTGATGATATGCGTGCTTGTGTGATTTTTTGTAATTCCATCCCTTCTTTTTCCATTTACTATACATGATACTATATCTCCCTCTTTTGGAAACTCACCTTTTACCTCATGAACTACAACGTTTCCATGTTTTGTGACATCTACAATATCACAATCTTCAATCTTTCCATGATCTGGTTCTTGTCCTCCACCCCTTGGATAAAATGAAGTTTTATCTAATACTACAAAATTTTCAAAAGATTTCAAAACCTTTGCACTAAATTCTCTTGGATCGTCTTCATAGTATAGTAATTCAGTGTCTGCAATTCCTTCTAACGGTAGTGTCACTCGTTCTTTTTGCTTTTTGGATTGATGTAAATCAGCAAGTTTGCTGTAAAATGTTGATGGAATTTCCGATATTACTTTCATCTCCTTTAGATACTCTGGAGTCACTCCATCTGATTCGTAAAGTCGTATCAAATCCTCAACGTTTAGTTCTTTGTCTAATTTACTGACAATCTTTTCCATTCTCTGTTTTGAGCTATCATATCTGTTTGTTTCAATTGAAATTATCTCTTTTACATCATTTCTAGTCTTCTCAAGTTCTGGGTATGTATTTTTCAGATAATCAATTTGAATGTCTATTATCTCACCCAAGTCAAATTTCAACTTCAATCTATCCATGGTTGAAATAATTCTTCTTAGCATAATTCGAAGATTGTATCCTCCCCCAACATTGCTAGGAAGAGCACCATCAGAAATTGCAAAAATTAATGTCCTTATGTGATCGATTATTAGATAAATTCCCTCCAGTGGAGTGATTATACGATTAGTTTGTTCATCAGACAATCCTGTTGATTTTATAGCATTTCTCCTTACTTGAGACAAATCATCGTATAGTTCGAGATTCTTTGCAATTTCAGTGAAATATGGTACTAGTACTGTAGAATTTGCATCTATGCCTGCATCTTGAATTAATTTTTCAGTGATTGGGCCAAAACAACAGTCATACGCAGTTGGCGTACCCATTGTTATCCATGCAAATCTTTCTAGACCTGCACCCATGTCAATAATACGCTGGTCTAGTGTTTTGTAATTTGATAAGTTTCCTTGAAACTCAGTAAATACTGCATTACCTAACTCTAAACCTTTTACGAAATATTCTAATGATGAACCAAAAGAACCACCACCCTCCCAAACATCTTCAACAAAGACAATTTCTTTTTTATTAATTCCAAATTGCTCTGTAAGTAAATTAAAATCAAGATTAACACATTCATCTTTCCAATAACCATTTTCATCTGGTATACTATGTTGACCAATCATACAGAATGATGAAAAGTGTCTACCAGTGACACCAACATTTTCCAAGTCTTTGAATCTAAGACATGTTTGTGGTACTACTAGTGGGTTTGCAGGAAATTCAAACACTACTTTACTACCCATCACTCTTTGAAAATCAACAATTGATGCAATTGTGAAATACAGATCATCACGCCATCTAGACACAACTGGATATCTACTCACTGATTTGTGATTATGTTTTACAAAGAATGATTCTACCTGCTTCCAAGCCTCAGTATAATCAAATCTATTTTTTGTTGGAGGATCTCCAATAAACGAATAAGTGTCATTAGAATGATCTGGGCAGTTAATTCTATTTTCATCTAATGCCCAAAAGAATCTTTTACATGTTGCACATGACTTACGCTCAAAACCATGGGTTTCAAATAATTCCACTTGATAGTATCTTTTAGGGTCAGCAGAAAATTTTGTAATAATATCTTTTTTGTTCATCGTATTTTTCATCTAGTGCCGATATTAAGAATCTTCGATTACAACTATTAAATATGCAAAAATCTAAAAAATTGCATGTTTGGAAGTAAAAAGGGAACTCTAAAGGAGGGAAGTTTTGTTTTTACAGCAAAACCTGATGGCGATTACTGTAATTTCGTTATTGGAACTGTCACTGGTGTTGACGGTAACAAAGTAGGTGTGAATGGATTTATTGTTAATCCAATAGGGCTAAAAAACAAAGTTTCACAGGGAAAAGCAGGTACAAGATCCAAAGAGATGCTCAAAGAACCAACATCTGAAAATTGTATTTTTGCCTTAATTTACAGAATAGAGCAGGAAAATTTTACTGATGTTTTAGACTTGGAAAAAGAAAAAGTTGAGATCCTTTCAAAAAAGGTATACACAATTCTAGATGGTTGGATTAGGGAATCACTTTCAGAATTGATTAACAATGTTCTGTCTTTACCAGATGGATCTGACCAGGATCATGCAAAAAGGATTCTCAAACAGAGAATGGAGAACCTTTACGATAGAGATCTCAAACAAAATCTTTATTCTGTTTGCAGAAGTCTAAAGATCTTAATTTAAAGACAGTTTTTGGACAGCTTTTATATTATGCTTTGAGAGGTTTTTTTTAAATGGAATATGTTTACGCAGCATTAATGTTACACAAATTACAAAAAGAAGTGACTGAGGAAAACGTCACTAGTGTAGTAAAAGCAACTGGTGCTGAAGTTAATGAGGCTCAGGTTAAGGCATTAGTCGCATCCTTAGCAGATGTTAACATTGAAGAGGCAATCAAGGCTGCTCCAGTAGCAGTTGCAGCAGCTCCAACCGCAACAGCAGACGCACCTGCAGGTGAAGATAAAAAGAAAGAAGCAAAAGCTGAACCACCAAGTGAAAAACAAGAAGAGCAAGCTATGGAAGGCTTGGCATCTCTATTCGGTTAAATTTACCCGATCTTCTAACTTCAACATTATTTACTACAAGTTTATACTAGAATTGATTTGGTAGACACTTCACAAATTGATTTTTTTATTTATGTTCTAGATCTTTTTGGCACAATGGCTTTCGCGGTCACTGGTGCATTTAAGGCAATAGAACACAGGGCTGATATTGTCGGCATAATAATTCTAGCAACAATTACTGGTCTTGCAGGGGGAACAATTCGTGATGTTTTATTTGGAAAGACTCTACCAAATTCTCTAATTGATCCAACATATGTAATAATCACAGTAATTTCTGCCATAGTTTTGTTCTTACTATATTCTAAAATGAAAAAGCATTGGAATATTTTCTTAAAGTTTGATGCAGTTGGTCTTGGGGTTTTTACTGTAATTGGTGCAACTTTTGCCTACAATCTATTTGGAATGAATTTCTTGATAATTGTCTTATCTGGGATGCTGACTGGTATTGGAGGTGGAATTCTGAGAGATGTATTCGTAAATCAAACACCTATAGTATTTGTTAAAGAGTTATACGCATCAGCTAGTTTCATTGGTGCGATTGTATTTTATTTTACACTGTTAATTACAAATGAAGTATATGCTGCAACCATTCTTGGAATCATATTGACTACAGGCTTACGATTAGTTGCAATGAAGTATAATTGGAATTTACCCAGAGTGCGAAGTAGTTGATTATGCAGGAGTGTAGTCTTTTGCTTTTGATGCAACGCCTTTAGCATGTGCATCTGCCTTTTGTAGAATCTGTTCTTTGGTTTCATCAGTTACATATCCTGTTTCTACTGATACTGAACTAGCTGATTGTGATGCTTTCGCAAGAATTTGTTTTATGTTATCTTTTGTGATATATGCAGCCTCAATTGATAATGAAATTGCTTCTTGGTGGGCTTGACTCAGATCTTTTCTGAACTTTTCTACATCTATGATCATTTCTTCTTCTGCATAGACTATACCACCTTCTAGTGCAGAATTTAGAACAATTCCAGCTTCAATAGGTTTGATATCTAATTTACCCAGAAGTGTTGCAAGCTTTTCAGAAATCACTTCTCCCTTTTTAACCGGAATTGTTTCTTTCATTATCCAGATTGTACCCTGATCAATTTTTGTTGGGACACCATTTTCTTTAAAATCTGTAAGCATGGGACCTGGTGCGATACCAGTATTTTTTGGTGGTATAACAACATCCATACTCGCTAAATCTCCACCTCTTGCATTTAGCAACACTTTATTCTTTGACAACAGAACATTGAGTTTGAAAGGTGACATGTTTGTAAACATGAAAAGACATTGTCCATTCAACTTACTAACTAATTTTTCAGTTCCTTTGATGCCAGTTTTTTCCAAGGCAAGTTTAGCAAGTTTATCTTTAACACTAATTATCTCAACTTCTCCTAGAAGTTTTTTTCTAAGTGGAAGTAATTGTGAGGCTCTTACTTTTTCCATTCTTACTAATGCAAGAACCTTATATTTTTTAGGTAATTCTTGTAATTGCTGATACATCTGTGTTTTTCTTTTAGGATACACAGTTCTATTCTCATGCATCTATTTTCGCACCTTCTGTTCTATTTTTATTGCCTTACCCATAGTGGTTTTAATCATAAATTTTTTAAAATTTTTATCGCCATTTGGTAATTTTTTTTCAATTGCGTGAATTATGGCCATTGCATTACTTGCAAGATCATTTTCATTCATGGTCTCATCCCCAATTTTACATGATAATGAAAGTGAATTTTTTACTCTAACTCTGATTGAATGCCTAAATCTTTCAAGGAATGATTCTATTGGCGCATTAAAGGGAACAGGGGTTGGCATTTTTCCTCTAGGACCCAATAACTGTCCTAGCGATTTTCCTACAATTGGCATAAGTTTTGTATCAGCCAGAAAGAAATCATATTTGTTTATTAATTTTCTTGTTTCTCGTTTGTTTTTAGCTAAATCATCAATTTCTGCGTTATCAAGAACCTTATCTGCTTTTGCATCTTTTGCTTTAAGACCCATATCCCCTGTAGCCATAACACAAACTCCAGCAGGTTTTGTCATTTGATTTGGAAGTTGTATAACTTCATTCAACGCGAATCCTTTTTTGACGTCTATATCCTTGAATACAATGTATAATTCTAAGGCCTGTTTGAATTTTCTATCTTTCTCTGATTTTTTAGATTCTTGAATTAGACCCAAGATATCTGATTCGTTAACCATAGCGAAATCGTTTTTAAGCTACTTAAAATCGTTTAGTGTAATTCTATCAAGATTCAATATTTTTTTAAAAAAACTGATTCTTTTTAGAAAATTTCATTATATTTAGATGATTCAAACCAAAACTTACATTTATTACCTTTAACTAGTAATTTTGAAAATGCAACATGTTGATGATTTAGATCTAAAATTATTGTCGGAATTAAAAAAAGATGGTAATATTTCGGTACCAGTATTATCAAAAAAACTAGAGATTAACTCGTCCGTACTTTATAGTAGAATTAAGCGATTATTAAGAAAAAAATTGATCAAGAAATTTACAATTGATATTGATGAATCACAATTAGGTTTTCAAGTAAAGGCATCAGTTGGAATAAATCGTGATCCAAAATTCAAAGATATTATACATTCTGAATTAATGGAAACCTCTGAAGTTGATCATATTTGTGAGGTCACAGGCAGATTTGATATTATCATAGGCGTATTAGCAAAGGATCTTGAACAATTACATTCTGTCATTATTGAAAAAATTGGAAGAATTGAAGGAATTCAGAATACTGAGACATTTGTAGAATTGGAAAAAACTGATAAAGATCCGGTTTATCTATCTAAGAACTAATTACTAATTTCTCATCCCATTTGCCAGCATTAATCTCCGCTGTCATTTCTTTAGGCGTCTTACCCTCAATCTTTATTCCAAGACATTGACATGTTCCAATTACTTGTTTTGCAACAGATTTTAGTTCTGATGCATATGATGATTCTAGTTTGACATTTGAAACTTTTACAACTGCATCAATATCAATGTCAGCAACCCATTCAGTTCCTGATGTTCCTGAACCCTTTTGAATACCTGCTTCTTTTAAAATTAAAGCAGATGCAGATGGAATCCCAATTTCAATTTCCCATTTTTTAGTATCAGGATCAATAGTGACAGACACAGGAACTTTCATTCCTTTGAAATCATTTGTTTTCTCATTAATAGCACTAATGACTTCCATGATGTTAACACCCATTGGACCTAAAGCTGGACCAAGTGGCGGACCAGCAGATGCTTCGCCTCCTGTTACTAATGATGATATAGTTTGTTTGTTACCCATTATTTTTTCGCCATTCTCAGATGATTTATTCTTTCCTATGATGATGGTTTAAGGTAATTTGCGTCTACAGTTACAGGTAACTGATATGGTGCATCTAGAAGTATTACAGTAGCCTCTTCTTTTTCATGATCCACACGTGTTATAGTTGCCTTCATACCTTTGAATGGCCCACCAATGATTTCAACTATGCCATCAACTGCAAGTTCTGAAACAGTAGATTTCTTTACAAGATAAGGTTCAATTTCACTAAATTGCATCTCTCCTCTTAATTGACCTTTCACATGTCTAAGCCCTTGTATTGTGTTAAACATTTGTTGAGGATCTTCTGCCTCAATTACTATGTAGCCCTTAAGATTATCAACAAGTAATATTGATTGAACGTTAAACTGAGATTCGGAACTTTTTAATTGTTTTCTTAACTCTTCTGCTTTTTCTTCTTCTTCTGGTGAAATTTGTCTATCTTCAAAACCTTTTAGTTCTTCCCTAATTTTTTTGATTGTTCTCATTCTTGTTTCAAGTAGTCTGATAACTACCTTCTCTTGACCACCAGTTGTTCTAACTGCAAATAAATGGGAAGTAGTTTCAGACATCTTTATCTTGTAAAGGGGACCGTTGAGAAAATAAATTGTATACCAAAGCCTAGTAAACCAACAGTAGCAATTCCAAACAAAACTAGTCTTAGATGCTGTTTATAGACATCCATATCGGATTTTTTGGTTAATTTTATCGTATTATACGCATTTTTGAATGTTAATTTTGGGTTAAACTTCATTAATTTGAAATTAATAAAGTGTCAATATATCTTTTATTCATGGATTTACTAGTTGCATACAAAAATGATCCTGCGGGAAATAACATGGCTAAATTCCTCAGCCAAGATTTAGAAAAAAAGAATGGTGTATTTAGAGGAGAAAATTTCGATGTATTGATAATTCCATCACCTGTAATTTCTGCAGATTGGTTAGAAGAAAAATTTGATTATGATAGATATGTATTCCTTTCAAAACATGCTGCTGAATCTGGGAAGTTAGCACTAACATGTCATAGCACAGGAAATTTTGATGTTGCTAAATTTGGAGGTAATTCTAAACAGATTGCAATTCCATTTCCTTCATTCCAGAAAATATATCTACAAAATCTTTGGAAAGAGCGTAAAAATTTTCCCGATTTTCATATAACTATAGAGGCAACACATCATGGTCCTACCAATCTTAACAGACCCTGTATTTTCGTAGAAATTGGTACAACTCCAGAACAATGGAATAATACAGATCTCTGTAATTCTATAGCAGATATTGTAAAAAGAACTTTTAATGAATCATTAACACAATTTCCATTTGCAGTATGTTTTGGGGGAACACATTATTCGGAAAAATTTACAAATGAAATAATCAATGGAAAATTTGCATTAGGAACTGTTGTACCTAAGCATGCCATGGAATTCTTAGACGAATCACTTTTCTCACATATTATTGAACGTAATATTGGTGCTGATGTAGCATTATTGGATTGGAATAGTTTAGGAAAAAATAAACAAAAAATTATTGAATTATTATCTACTACAGAATTAGAAGTGATTAAAATTTGAACATGAACAAAAAAATTTACAAAAAACTTCTTCAGGTGCCACCTGGAAAAATTACAACGTATGGCGAATTATCTAGAGCAATCGGTTTCAAAAATGGTCAACGTGTAATTGGTCAAATAATGAAAAAAAATCCCTTTCCAGTGATTATTCCATGCCATAGAGTAGTGAGATCAGACGGGAAAATAGGTGGTTATGCGTTTGGTATGGATGTAAAAAAAAGTATGTTATCTAAAGAAGGTATTTGTATTAAAAAGAATAAAATTGAAAATTTCGAAGACTTGTTTTTTAGGTTCTAAGATTTCTGTGCTTCACTGATAATAGTTCGTAAGTGGGCTTTATTTCGTATAGTGTTTCCACCTATTTTTCTATATATTGATTTAAAGATGTCATTATCAATCTCTTTTCTATCTTTTGCAATCTTGAGTATGTATCTAAGCGCACGTACTTTATTCACATAAACTATCTTTTTACCTTCTCTGGCTCCCTTTCTACCTTTTTTAGAACCTTGTGTTGCTCCACGTTTTGATTTTTGAATCTTCTTAGTTTTAGCTCTCCCTCGTGATGTACCTTTGAAAGATTTTATTGTGATTGTATTAGCTGTAATCAGACTTCTTATATCATCTCTTGTAATTGCATCAGCTACATCATCAAGATGTTCATTATCAAATCTAACTCTGTGAATTCCAACCCCAACAATTCTTGAAACAAGCCGTTTCTTTGATTTTAGATTAACTGGCATTTTTATTCACTCTTGCATTAAAGACTTTGAATTTTTTTTCAATAGCAATTTTCATTAACTCTTTTCTTTTTTTTGTACCTACACTATGGCCAAATCGTATTCCATCTTCTTTTGGATTTAATTTTTCTAAATCATTTGAATTATTTACTAAATTATCAGTATATCCTGATGGATGTAATCCTTTTGCAATTTTTGGTGTGCCATATCCAATTTTAACTAAACCAGGTCGACCACGACTTTTCTGCTTTCTCTGATGATTGTCAATACCTTTTGGTTTTCTCCAGTTAGTTTCTAGCCTTTTATATCTCCAACTTTCAGGTCTGACAAATTTTGGTCTAGTAGACGAAACTTGCTCTCTTTCCTGTAGTTTTTCCTTATTGATCGGCATGAAGTAGAGACTCGAATTTTTACATAAATACGTATCTAAGTTATGTTTTTTCAATTTTTCAGAAAGAGATAATAATGTTTTATTTTTCGTTACAATTCTTAAGAAAAGACATGAATAATGTAAATCTTGGAGTTGATATGTAAATGTCCGAATCAGCATCATCTCAAAAATTCCTAACACAGTTAGAAGATTTTGGAATTCACGCAAAATCTATTCATAGGAATCTTCCAGTAGAAAATTTACTTGATATATCAACTCAAAAAAACGAGGGCGTTCTAACTTCCTTAGGTTCATTATCTGTAAAAACTGGCAAATATACAGGTCGTTCTCCACAGGATCGTTATATTATCTATGATGAGGAAACACATGAGACAATAGATTGGGGCAATGTAAACAGACGATTTCCCTCCGAAAAATTTAATCAAATTTTTGAAAAAATGAAGAAACATGCAATGGGACAAGAACTTTATGTTTTTGATGGTTTTATTGGTGCATCTAAAGAAAGTAGACTACCAATTCGTGTGATAAATGATCATGCATGGCAAAATCTTTTTTGTAGACAGTTATTTGTTAGACCATCATCAGTAGAACTTGAATCCCATGAACCAGAATTTACAATTCTTTGTCTGAATGATTTTGATGCAATTCCAGAAATTGATGGAACAAGAACAAACGCATTCATTATGATTAATTTTTCAAAAAGGATTGTTTTGATTGGTGCTACAAACTATGCTGGTGAGATAAAAAAATCCCTATTCTCTGTTATGAATTATTTAATGCCATCCAGAGGAGTTTTTCCAATGCACTGTTCTGCAAATATTGGAAAAGACGGTGATACTGTATTATTTTTTGGTCTTTCAGGTACAGGAAAGACAAGTCTTTCTGCAGATCCAAATAGAATGTTAATTGGTGATGATGAACATGGCTGGTCAGATAAAGAGATTTTCAATTTTGAAGGTGGGTGTTATGCAAAGTGCATAAACCTTAACGAACAAGCAGAGCCACAAATTTGGAATGCAATTAAATCTGGAACTGTACTTGAGAATGTTGTAGTAGACAAAGAAACACTAAAACCAAACTTTGATGACGGAAGTCTTACAGAAAATACTCGTGCTGCATATCCTCTTGATTATATTCCCGGAGCGATAATTCCAAGTGTTGGTGGGCATCCTAAAGTGATAATTTTTCTTACGGCTGACGCACTAGGAGTCTTGCCACCAGTATCAAAATTAACTAAAGAGGGCGCAATGTATCATTTTCTATCTGGTTATACAAGTAAGTTAGCAGGAACTGAAAGAGGAATCAAAGAACCAAAGGCAACATTTTCAGAATGTTTTGGTTCACCATTTATGCCTAGGCCCGCTTCGGTTTATGCAAAAATGTTAGGCAAAAAAATTTCGAAGCATAATACAATTGTGTATCTTATCAATACTGGTTGGTCAGGTGGTGCTTATGGTGTAGGTAAGCGAATAAACATCAAATATAGTCGTGCAATGGTCACGGCAGCCTTAACAGGTGCATTTGATATTGTAAAGTTTAGACATGACAATGTGTTTAATCTTGATGTTCCATTGGAATGTCCAGAAGTACCTTCAGATGTCTTAGATCCAAAGAATACATGGTTTGATAAAGATTCATACGAATTATCAGCAAAAAAACTTGCACAGATGTTTGCTGATAACTTTACCAAATTTGATGATATATCAGACGATATACGTAAGGCAGGACCACAATTAACTAATCTATAGTTGAATTGTAAATAATTTTACATAATCTAATATCTGGAAAATACTTTTGAAGCAAGTTTAACATCTTCTGATTTAACAGTTTTACGTCCTGCATGTTTTGTCATATCAACAGCACCTTTAGATATCTCCATTGCTATTTCTTCTATAATCCTTCGTAGTTCGTCTACTGATTCATCACTCACTCGTTCAGCACCAGCCTTTTTTAGAATTCTATACATGGGTGATAGTCCTAATTCAGACGATTTCATATGGTTACATAAAAAATACTAATAAAATACTTTGAGGAATAAAAAAATCTTACACATGTACAGATTTATGCAGACTAATTTAGTAGTATAAATTCAAGATAAGACATGACCTGGCTTTATGATTCACATATTCATCTATCAGAACCAGAATATGAATCTGATATAGAACAGATTATTCACACACTAGAATTACTCAAATTGAAGGCATGTTGCGTTTCGATGGATTATAAGACATCAGTAGGCACATTAAGCCTTGCTAAAAAGTCACATAATGTTTTCCCATTTATTGGAATTCATCCTGAAATGGCACAAAAAAATGTAACCTTAGTTTATGATATGATCGAAAAAAATAATGATGAAATTACTGGGATAGGTGAAATAGGACTAGATAGAACGTATATTACAACAGAAGATGAATGGATAAGACAAAAAAAAGTTTTTTCAGAGCAGTTAACATTGGCTGAGAAATTTAATAAACCAGTTTCAATTCATTCAAGAAAAACATTAGACGAAATATTTGAAATTATATCATCATTTAATCTAAAAGGTGTATTATTACATTGGTTTGATGGAAATAAGAATCAATTAAAACATGCAATGGATCTAGGTCTCTATGTTTCATATGGACCTCTTTTGGTTTATGCTAATGATAAACAATCTTTATTGACCAAATCTCACACTGAACAAATTTTAGTCGAAACAGACGGTCCTGTAAAATTCTCTCACTGTTTTAGTCATAAAACTACCCAGATTCAATTTTTACCCAGTGTGGTATACCATGCATCAAAAATTCTTAAAACTTCATATGATAATTTATTATGTCAATTAGAAAAAAACACTGAGAGATTTCTGAATATTTAAAAATCTTTGAATGGTACATATATAAAAAAGCTATAAGAGGTTGGTTCAGTGAATAGAATAAAGCGACTTTCGACAGAGATACTGAAAGAGTATCAAGATAAATTTGGAACTGATTTTTCTAGTAATAAACAGTTTTTGAACGAAGTCACTATCATACGTTCTAAAGGTTTGAAGAATGAAATTGCCGGATACATCACAAAAATTCTTCGGCGTAAACAAAAATTTGAAGATAGAAAACAACAAATTATTGAAAATGAAAACGAGTTGACCAAGAATGAATCAACACCAGAATCAACACCAGAATCAACACCAGAATCAACACCAGAATCAACACCAGAACCAGAATCAACACCAGAACCAGAATCAACACCAGAATCAACACCAGAACCAGAACCAGACAAAACTATTGGTGAAGAAATACTTAATGACACTAATTCCGATGATATACAAAAGAAAAAATAATTAATTCGTTTATTGAATATTATCATATATGATTATAGTTAATTTTACAGGTGGAGCAAAAAAATGGTTTAATCAACCAGAACTCACTGTTGAAAAAAATAATCTAAGCATACAGGAATTATTGGAATATTTGATTGAGATTAAACCAAAAGATAGTATAAGTTTTGATGACAAAAATTTACTCGTTGCAGTTAATGGTATTGATTCATCTGCATTAAGTGGTTTTCAGACTAAACTCAAACAAAATGATGTTGTAAACATAATACCAGTTATTCATGGTGGCTCTCAACAAAGAATAAAATTTAAAATTTCAAATCAGAATATTGAACTTTTTGAATTTAGAAAAAATAAAAATTTACAAAAGAATTTTTTAGATGATTTACGTACTGAGTTTCCAGATCTTGTAATTCAGGCAATATCTTCTAATTTCATTTTGAATAGAGATTATGTAAAAAAAATTCTTTCATTATCAATTTTTGCAAAAAAACATGGCATTTTACTTTCAAAAAAACTAGAAATTGATATATTACTACGATTTGCATGTACCACACAAATTAATGAGGCAATAAAGAATCATGGAATTAAAAAAGATCAAAATTTTTTGATGATAGTAATAGGAAAAAATATTCATTTAAATAAATTATATCAAAAAATGCTTCCAAATCTAATTAATCCGTTTTCAAATAATAATTCAAGCATAATTAAAAATCACTTTAATATTTCTAAAGAAAGTATCAACACAATAAATTCTAAAACCCCGTTAGAGGATTTACTTGTAGAGAAGGCTTCAATACTAACCTAATCTCTTCATTTTACTTATACTAAGTATGGAATTTCTTGGCATAACACTAATTCCTGTTTCATCTCCAATAACCTGAATAATAATTTCACAATCAGGTGCCTCTAAGGATACTTTATTACTTAACAGACTAGCGATATTAGAAATAATATGATTTCGAATTAATCCAGAATCTCTTTTTTCTAGAGAGATCTTATACGTGTCATTTGGCTTGATGGATGAAATTAACTCGATAACATTTTTTTTAATTAACAATAATTCTGTTTGACAGATTTTCTGAATTGGAATAATTCTTGAACAATATCGTATTTCCCAAGGCTCATTTTCTATCTTAATCCTAAGTTTCTCTATTACTTCAAACACATCTAATACGGTTTCAATTTTTATAATTCCTGAAAATTTGGTCTTTAGAATTATTGGGCTTGAATCTCCAAACTTATTTAGTAATTGTGAAATCTCATTTTTTGCCTCTAATTCCATATTTCGAGGACATGTGATTAATAAATTCAAAGTGTTTTTACCAAATCAGCTTCATGAATATCACCATTTCTTAATATTTTGATATTTTTATTTTTAATTTCTATAATTGTAGATGCAGCAGGACTTTGAATTGGTCCATCATTAAGAAAAATATCACAATCCAAAATTTCGTCTTTAAGATAACGAGGATCAATTAATGATTTTTTTCCTGAAATGTTAGCGCTCGTTCCAATAATTAATTTACATTCTTTCAATAGTGCTAGGACGCATTTGTTATTTGGAACACGTACTGCAATAGTTTTTGTACTTCCAGACAACTTCTGTAATTTATCATCTTTTAGCGGTAATACTAGTGTCAAGCGTCCAGGCCAAAATTCGTCAGTTATTTTATTTGAGATTTCATCAAACTCCACAATTTGTTTCAAAATCTGTTTTGAATATCCTAAAATTGGTAACTGCTTTACCTTATCTCGCTTTTTAATTTTAAAGATTTTATCTATAGCATTTTTATCATATGGATTACATCCAATTCCATATACAGTATCTGTTGGAAATATAACAACTCCTCCATCCTTGATTGATTGTACTGCTAAGGCTATGCCTGCAGAATCAGTTGAAACTTCTTTCATAAATGTACTTACAACTTGGTAAATAATTAGATTGTTAAACCGAAACTATATGTAAATTCTGAAAATGTCTTATAAGCCTGAAGAAACTCTCTTCCAGTTATACTTATTTTGTATTTACTAGATCTGTCGACATCTACTTGTTCTAGTAATCCTTGGGAAACAAGATTTTTTAAAATTTTTGAAATCCTACCATGTGAAATATTTGCTCGTCTAATTAAATGAGTAATAGATGCGCCATTATTATCAAACGTATTTTCTTGTGCCACATCAAGTATATCACTTACAATTGCAATTTGTGCTCTGTACAGACCCATTGTAATTACATAATAGTTATAGATCTAAGTATAGATCATATTGTGATACTTTGAATATACTAAAAACATAAAAAGTTTTGACTGAAGAAAATTTTTCACTTTCATGTATGACTTTCCAGGTCATCATCAAAACCATCATCGAATTTCATTTTTCGCATTGGTAGTTTTGATACTGGAATAAATAAAGCAATCAATCCTCCCACTTTCATAATAATTGAGATTGAATACAATATTGATTCTGGAAATACAAATGAATACCATGCAATAAATTCTCCAAATGCCAAAAAAGATAATCCAATTCCTACTACAAGTGCACCTTTTTGCTTTCCTTCTAAAAACGAAACGAAAGTTTCAATTGCACCATAGACTAGTAGAATGAAAGAAAATGATCTAATAATATGTTCAATTGTCATAGTTGATAGGAAAAATAGTGGAATAATGCCAACTGATCTAAAATAACGAGATTTTGGAAAAAATGATTTTATAGTATGAGAAAATGCAATAAAGAAATAACCAATAGTTTGAATTCCTAGTCCTAATGCTTGAATACCACGATTTATCTTTCCTTCTTCCAAATAGACTGAATCTATCATGTACCCTAACCAAATAATTCCAAATCCAATACCTATTGCAAAAAATGCAAGTGTTAATCTAAAAAGAACTGGGCTTCCTGTATTCTTATAACCAATATATGCAAAAATACCAATTACCACTCCAACTATAAAACCAATCAAATTTAAAATATTCTCTAATAAAAATTCCATTTGAATAAAATCAAAAACCTAAATTAAATAAGTAATATGGACTAATCTTCCCAATCATCAAGTGTACCAGCAGTTTCACCCTCAGTACTACCTGTATAATCACCTAAAATATCTGAATATTTAGCTTCATTATGTGCAACAAATTTTACATATTCTCCATATGTCATATCAAAATCACACTTTGTACATGTGACAAACGAAAAATCTGGGGTTAATTCTGCATCTTCTTTACATTTAGGACATTTGATTTTCACGATATTATTCATTTAATGGCTTTTATTGCTTTTTCCAATAAGAGATAAATTGAAAGATTATTCAGTATTTTGCATGACTAGAATTTGTACTAAATGTAAAGTAAATATTCCTGATTCCGAACAACTTGAAACCCAGGCCGAAAAATATCCAATCTGTAACAAATGTTGGGAAGAATGGAAAGAGATGCGAATTATGGTAATCAATGAGATGCATCTTGATATGTCCATGTCAGATCATCGAAAAGTATTACGAAAGCACGAAAAGATATTTGCTGGTATAATGACACCTGAAGGGGATTATGTTGATTATACTAATGAGGATAACAGAAATCCTGAAGAACAGTCTTCCTAAAAGCCAATAGTTTTTCTAGCAATATCAGGTGTAAACAATACCATTTTATGCTTAGATTCTTCATCTAATAGTTCAAACGCATTTCGGATAGACTTTGATAAAATTTTACGGTTTGTTTCTTCCATACTTAGAAATATCTCAAAAATTCCATCCAAATTAAACAGGATGATTTTTTGAGGTTTCTTCATGATTTGTTTAAAGTAGTTTGAAAACATGTCATACCGATTTTCTTCAGTCATGATACAAAGTACCTCTAACCATGTTTTGAAAAGTTTGGAAAAATTTGGAAATGGAATTGTAGGTCCAGCTTCTAAAGCATTGTTGATAATTTCAGCCTTCTCAGGATCACTCATAGAAAAAAATTCCGTCATTCTTTTTTTGAGTATTGGTGTTCGTAAGAAATTAGGCAGACTAGCAAGATTTACTATAATATTTCCAGCGAAGTTCTCTTCAGACAATATTGAGATCTATTTGAACGCCATATTAACGGTAACTGGTAGATAGATTAAATATGCGAATGTTGAGATTTGAATTATGCCATCAACTGTAGTAATTGGAGGTTTTTTTGGCGATGAAGGAAAGGGAAAAATCATTTCTTATCTTGCTTTACATGATAAACCCACTATAGTTGTCAGAGGTGGTGCAGGTCCAAATGCAGGTCATACGATCAAAGATGGTGAAAAAACATACAAAGTTAGAATGCTTCCAAGCGGCTTTTTAAATAAAGATGCTAAGGTGATGGTGGGACCAGGCGTAGTAGTAAATCCAGATGTATTACTAAATGAAATAAATGATTTTGATGTTGAAGGTCGAGCATATTTAGATAACAATTGTGGTATTATCGAACAATCACATAGAGATGCAGATTCGAAAGGACGATTAAAAGAGAAGATTGGTAGTACTGGTTCTGGTACAGGTCCGGCTAATGCAGAACGTGCAATGCGTACCCTCAAATTAGCAAAAGAAATTGATGCTCTTAAACAATATCTGATTGATGTTCCACTTGAGATTAACTCTGCATTAGATAGAGGTGAAAATGTGTTAATTGAGGGTACACAGGGAACTCACTTGTCTTTATGGCATGGTACATATCCATTTGTCACCACAAAGGATGTCACAGCATCGGGAATTTGTGCTGATGTTGGTGTAGGCCCCAAAAAAGTTAATGAAGTTATAGTTGTTTTCAAATCATATCTTACTCGTGTAGGAACAGGTCCTATGCCTGGAGAATTAGATGCAGATGAAACATCCAAAAAAGGATGGGAAGAATTTGGAACTGTAACTGGACGACTTAGACGTGCAGCTGAATTTAATTTTGATTTAGCCAGGCGTGCAGTCATGCTAAGTAGTGCAACACAGATTTCCATTACAAAACTCGACGTTCGATTTCCAGAATGTGCAGGCGTGACTTCCTACAATGATTTGAAAGATAACGCAAAATCATTTATCAAGAATATCGAAGACAAATTAGGCGTGTCAGTCACACTCATTGGAACAGGACCACGTGTAAATGATGTTATAGATCTACGCACATAGTTTTTTGGGTTAAGCTTTAATGTGGATTTTTTCTAGTCTTTCATATGGATAAACTTCCAAATTATGTTCAACTTGAATCACCTTTAGAATTTACAAGATTAGTATGTGCTCTTGAACGAATGCCACGTGTATCATTTTTACATGAGCATAATGGAAAACAGGTTCTTTCCGTACAAATGGATCTATTAAAAGAAAAACCCGTAATTTACTATACTCCAGTAGAAAAAATTGGTCACTATCTATGTTATGGATTTAACGCTGGAAAAGAACAATTAGAATTAGTTAATACTACTATTGATAATTCAAAATTATACTCTCCTATTATTAAGATAAAATCACTTCCAACTTCATTAAAACCAGATAATTTATCACCAGAAAAATATCAACCTATTGAACTAGAAGATCTTTCTAGCCTTGCAAAGATAAGTTATGGTTTTGAAGAGGCTCCTTTTCCACTATTTGCCTTTCCATACAAAGATAATTGGTTTGTTGGTGTTTTTATGAATTTCAATGAAGATGGACCATCATATTTTTGTCATGTCAGTTTAAAGAATGAACCAAAAAAACCATTTCTGAAATATACTACCACAAAGGATTCAGAACCAGAGTTTATTGAGCATACAGGGGAACACGGTTATTCTTATATCAAAATAATAAAGTTAAAAGACGCACATCCTTTGGTCGATTATGACCAAATTCAGTAGTAGAATTAAGAAATCGTCAAGTAGTAGTACTATCATTCTTGCTAATGATTATAATAACAGAATACCAAAATTAGAAGCAAAAACAATTCAAAATATTAAATCACTACACGAGTATATCTGTGGCGTAAAAATTAATTTTCATCTTTTATTGAAATTAGGAAAAAAAGAGATTCAGAAAATTAACAAGACTGCTCATAATTATGGTTTACAAACTATTGCTGATATAAAATTGAATGATATTGGAAACACCAATTCGATTACTGCAGAGAATTTATGGGAACTTGGATTTGATGCGTTAATTGCTAATCCAATAATGGGAAATCAAAGTCTAAATAATCTCATTCAAGATTCACATAAACAAGATAAGGGTATTATTTCATTATGTCATATGAGTGCGCCTGAAGCTAGGATTGTCTATGAACTAAATGTGATTAAAAACAATTCAAAAACAACCCCATTATACCAAATATTTCTTGATTGGGCACTAAAGAACAAATCTGATGGAATTATCGTAGGTGCAACATACCCAGACATCGTAAAGTTTTGTAAAAAGAAAATAGGAACAAAAATGCAAATTTATTCACCAGGAGTTGGTACACAGGGAGGAAATGCTTCTGAAGTAAAACAGATGGGATCTGATTTTTTAATTGTAGGTAGGACTATCCTGAATGCAAAAAATCCTGTTCAAGTAGCAAAAAAATTAGCAGCAGACTCAATTTTGTAAAAATGATTCCGATTTCTTTAAAAGATTAATTGCATTGTCATAGGTTAACTTTTTCAGTGCGGATTCATAATCTAACCAAGTATAATCAAGATGTTCGTGTGATAGTATAACGTTAGTTGAATGTGTTCTTGCAAGAAAAAAAAATACTTTCTTGTGTATATTATTATTAGCTCGAAAAAAATATTCAATTTCTTCTTTGTATCCATCAATAAATTCTATATCAGTAATCCCAGTTTCTTCTTTTGTTTCTCTAATAGCTGTTTGAAGTGGGTCCTCACCTAATTCTATTCCTCCTTTTACAAAATCCCAATGACCTGTTGGATAGTTTAACAGTAAATATTTTCTAATATTATTATTTTCACAAAATAAAATAACACCTGAGGAAATTGCTTCTTTCATAATTTTCTTTACACATGAATAAATTTATATCATGTTATTTCCCATCTCGTCTTTTTCTTTTTTGAAATGTTCTAATAGCTCTCATCAAATCAATCTTTCTAAATTCTGGCCAAAAAATATCTAAAAATACTAATTCACTGTATGCACTTTGCCATAACAAAAATCCACTCATTCTTTTCTCACCTGATGTTCTCAGAATCATATCTGGTGATGATTGTGGTAAGTGTGATGTGTAAAGATTGGATTCAATTATTTCTTTATTGATATCTTTAGAATCTAATGTGCCATCTTTTATTTGATCACCGATCTTCTTAACCGCATCAACAAGTTCATTCTGACCTCCATATGCAATTGCAATATTTAGAAAATGATTATTATATTCTTTCGTCACACTATCTAATCTACTTAAAACATCTTTAATTGAATCTGGAAGAAGTTCAATTCTACCTATCGCTTTAACTCGCATTTGGTTTTTATGAATTCTTGGGTCATTGTATAATTTTTCTAGTCTAGTTTGAATCAGATCGAATAGATAATCCAATTCTTCATTTTTTCTATCTAGATTTTCAGCAGAAAGTACGTATAATGTAATTATCTTGATATCAAACTCTTCACACCAATCTAGAAGATTTTCTACTGCGTCAGCACCTCTGAAGTGACCCCTCTTTGCAATTTTGAGGTTACGTTTTGCCCACCGTCTATTACCATCAAGAATAATTGCAACATGTTTTGGGACATCACCATTTAGTACATCGTTTTCAAGTTTTTTTGAATATATGTTATAGAGACCTGATAAGGCCAGTATTCCATCCTTTATTCCGTTAATATCTGATCACCACCCCTTTTCCTATATCTCCGGAATAGGATTGTGGCTGATATCAGTGTTATTGCAGCACCAATAAGTAATGGTGGAATCAAAGAAAATGAACTTTCATTGGTTATTAGAATTGCAGCAAATTGTGCAACTGTTGGATAGAGTGCAGCCAAAACTATAATTCTTAATACATCACTGATATGTTTTAGTTTTCTGTTGAGCCAATTACTTGCTAAGATTCCAGCAGCAATAGTTCCAAGTCCCATCCACAAGAATGGTAGCATGCCAGAAAGAAATTGCCCTACTACTTGTTGATTTGATAATGCTTCAATAAACCCAATTCCAGATAACATAAGTGAATTGTCTATAGTAGTTATTCCTGCTGGAACTGAAGCTAGTATTAGTATTAAGCCTGTAACTAGTGTAAATATTCTAATAAATCCAGTCGGTGTTGGTTTTGCCCAATTACTCCATGCTTTATCAATATCAAATGCTCTAACAAGGAAGGCTCCACCAAGTATACTGACTAGAACTGCAAAAATCTCTGCAGTGTAACCTACAACAGTACCAATACCACCTATTAGAAGCAGAATTCCAGGAACGCCTAAAAAGAACTTTGAATATCTTGTATCATACATAACCATTTTTAGAAATTTACCAAAAACTGCATACGAATGTTCTATTGTTTTACTAACCTGCATTACAACCCTTTGAACCGAAACAACTGGTATTATATTCTGAATAACAGGTATTACCATTTCATCATCATCACCATCAGAAACAATAACTGCACCGTTCGCAGAAAATTTTTCAAGCACTAATTTAATCTCCGCAACAACTTTTTCATCAGCCTGAACACCTCTATTTTTATCACCTGCAACAGTAACAACTTCAGCTGTGTATCCTTTACTGATCAAATCCTCATATGTTTTCACAGCACCAAAAATTGCATTTGAATCATCATCTTCAGGATCCTCAAGTGCAAGTCGCTGTGCAGCTTCAAGACATGCATTCCGTCCCACTACTGGAGATACAATTCCAGCTTTCTTACCAATATCATCGTCCCTATCAACACATATGACTAGTAATTTTGAGGCATTAGTGGATTCTATATCATTCTGGAGTTTTTTACTTGCTGACATAGACTATTTTATTACAAAATTACCTTTTAACGATTTCCACCTTTTGAAAATATGATTTGTGGTATTTACTCACGGTTTAGAATTAATTGAAAATTTGGCATACTCAGCAGAATCCAATTGTAATTTTTCAATTTTCATTAAAATTGTGTCGATTTGATTATTTTCCGAATTTTCAATTTTCAAATTTGATAATGCAATAATTTCACGGATGTATGAATTAGAACTTCGTAAGGATTCCAAATAATTCAAGTAACTTTCTTGCCATTCATCTGGTGCATCACTTTCCACTAATTCAATGATTTGAGAGTTTATTTGTGATGATGATATCTCTGCAATTGAGATCAACTCCTCTGGTGTTATATCACCATTGAGCATTTTTAATAGTGAACTATCTACAGCATTTGTTATTAGTTCATGTCTTGCATCAATTCCTTCCAAATGAGATTCAAAATCAGTTACTACAATCATCATTTTTGGATTTTCAGGAATTTGCCAAACAGAAAAACTAGCAGTGGTTATTACAACTAATACAACTATCGTAATAATTACACCTTTTTTTGATTTCATTAAAAATTGATGTTTTTAGTTATTATAATACTCAACTATTACAAATCACCAAATCAGATAAAAATCATAAAAAAACTCCATTTTTTCCAAATTAGCTCTAATGCCTTATAAAAAAAATCATTTACATCTAGTCTAAAGTGAAAAATTATTTACATTCTGTTTCTAAATATGAGCACGTTTTGGTGTTGATATAATGACAACAGCATATTGTGTAAAATGTAGAGAAAAAAGAGAAATAAAAGATCCACAAATAACTGAACTTAAAAATGGACGACCAGCAGTAAAAGGAACCTGTCCAGAATGTGGAACTAATGTTTTCCGTATAGGCAAACCTTAGAACTTTTTTTATATCTAAACCCATATAGGGGCACTCTAAAATTACTTGTATGGCAAAAGACGCCTATGAGAAGCTTCTCAAACGAATCGAAAAGAATATTTCAAAAGTATCAGATTCCACAAATAGATTTGAATTACCTATGGTTGATGTCACATGGGAAGGCAAAAAAACTATTCTTAGAAATTTTATTGAGTTCCCTAAAGCATTAAGACGAGATGCAACTATAATCATGCAATATCTTTCAAAAGAATTTGCGGTTCCTGCAGAACGTGTAGGTGATAAAGTGATATTTGTAGGCAGACGTGATCCTGAGGATTTTAAAAGATTATTTGAGATATATCTAAAAGATTACATTGAATGCCCAACATGCACAAGTCCAGATACAAAGGTTGAGAAAGAACATAGAATTTCATTCCTGATTTGTGAAGCATGTGGAGCAAAATCTACAATAAAAGGCAAATATGTATAATGTTATTTGCATCTAAATTGATTGTAAGTAGCGGAAACAACATACTAAACATTTGTGATCCTGATTTACTTGACAAAATAATTAAAGATGGAAAAACCGAAATTAAAATAAATTCAAAATATTATAATGAAAATGTAATTGATGAGGTTGAAGCTGAGCGTCTATTACAACAGTGTACTTCAGCAAACATGGTTGGAGAAAAGACAATATCACTATCTCTAAGATTAGGAGTTGGTTCTGAAGCAGGAGTACGACGAATTAATGGAATCCCGTTTTTATTGATCTTTAAAATGTAATCATCACAATTATATATCAAAAACACAATTTTTGTTTATGGGAAAACGTAAAGTACTAAATGAAAGTGCACTAAAAGAAATTAGATTACCAGAAGAAGGTGAACTGTTTGGTCGAGTGATAAAACTTCTTGGAAGTGATCAAGTTCTTGTGAAATGTACAGATGAAATAACTCGACGTGGTAGAATACGTGGTAAATTAAAACGACGGATTTGGATTAGAGATAATGATATTGTTATAATTGCACCATGGGACTTTAAATTCAATGAACGTGGTGATATTATTTGGCGTTTTACTTTACCGCAAGTTGATTGGTTAAAAGATAACAATCACATAGCGAAAGATTTCTAACATTTAGAAATGAATTTTACATGGAAAACTAACTGATTTTATTGTCTGATAGAATAGAAGAAAAACTGGAAGCACAAATAGATTTAGAGTTATCCAAAAAACAAAAATCTAAATCATTAGACGATGGATTCAAGAAAAATAAAGTGATCAATGAGGTTTTAGACAAACCTACAATCTTTGAATTATATGCACTCATCAAATCAAATATTATTTCTTATGTAAATGGAGTCATAAAATCAGGAAAAGAATCAGTTGTATTTTGGGCAGTTGGTCCAAATCAATCAAATTTCGCTCTAAAGGTTTATCTCGTAACAACATCAAATTTCAAAAAACGATCTGAGTATTTGATTGGTGATCCACGATTTACACGTGTAAAAAAAGGTACAAAAAATATTGTATATCTATGGGCAAAGAAAGAATTTCAAAATATTTTACAGTGTGAGAATTGTGGGATTCCTGTGGTAACACCAATTCATGTTTCAAAAAACATCCTTGTCATGAAATTTGTTGGAAATGATGGAAAACCTGAAAAAACACTTCTTGAGTCTGAAGTCGATGAAAATGATTATCATCAATGTATACAAATCATAACTGATTTGTTCAAAAAAGCAAAACTAGTACATGCTGATTTTTCTGAATTTAACATTTTTAAAACAAGTAATGGTCTAAAATTGTTTGATCTTGGCTCTGCAGTTGATCTAAATCATCCTAAAATGATGGAATTTTTAAAAAGAGACATTAATAACATAACTAACTTCTTTGTAAAGCGAGGATTGACAGTTGAGAATCCTGTTGATGTAATCGCAAGGGTAACAAAATGAGCTATGAAAAATTAATTCGTATACCAACAGATAGAATTGGGGCATTAATTGGAAAATCTGGAAATACTAAAAAACTAATTGAAAAAAAATGTTCAGTAAACTTGGATATTGACAGTGAAGGTGGTGAAGTACTGATCACAACAAAAACACTAACTGACAATATCGAACCATTTAAGGCTGTTGAAATTGTTTCTGCAGTTGGAAGAGGTTTTTCACCTGAAAATGCAATGAGATTACTCAGAGGTGATAATTCTCTACATATAATAGACCTGAGAGAATTTGCAGGAAAATCTCCAGACCAGATTGAAAGAGTTAAGGGAAGAATTATTGGAGAAGGTGGAAAAGCAAGATTAAACATTGAGAATTTAACAAATGCATTGATCACTGTTTATGGTAGAACCGTTGCTATAATTGGCGAACCAAATCAACTAAGATTGGCAGTGGATGCCATCTCATCACTGTCAAGTGGGAGTATGCATGGTCCAGTTTATACCAAATTAGAGTCTGCACGAAGAAGAGAAAAAGCAGAGAAATCACAATTATGGGAAGATCAAAATGTCTTCTAAGGAAGAATTTAATCAAATTTCACCTAGTGAATTCTTTTATCGTAATCGTGACCTTGCTGGCTTTAGCAATCCTACACGTTCATTATATACGGCTGTACGTGAATTTGTAGAAAACTCTCTAGACGCATGTGATCACAGTGGAATCTATCCTAATATTCATATGATTATCAAAGCAGTGGATCCTGACAAACCAGATCCTAAGCAATACATATTGACTGTTAAAGATAATGGGCCTGGAATACCATCAAAACACGTTCCACTTGCATTTGGAACAGTTTTGTATGGTTCAAAATTTGGACTAAAGCAAGCACGTGGAATGTTTGGTCTCGGTGCAACAATGGCAATTCTATATGGTCAAATAACTACAAACAAACCTGTTAAAGTAAAGAGCAATGCTGATGGAAAACTACGGCATGACTATGAGATGCTTTTAGATATACAAAAGAACAAACCTGTAATTTTAAAAAATGAAGAGAAACCAAGTTCTGAAAAAGGACTAAGCGTTAGCATTTGTTTAGAAGGTGACTATGCAAAAGCAGGTATAAAAATTCGTGATTATGTTTACCAAACATCATTAATCACACCATACGCAACTATTACTTTTGATGATCCAAAAGGTGAAAAATTTAATCATAAAGCAATTATTCGCACAATGCCACCAGCGCCAACAATCATTGCACCACATCCATACGGAATTGATGTTGAAACAATACGCAGAATGCTAGTTGACACACATTATCAGATACCAAACGTGGATGATAAAATGATTGAAAAAATTAGGAAAGAACTTGGAATGTCAAAAAAGAAATTTA
>CAYQPZ010000008.1:0-25423 GCA_964419505.1 uncultured Candidatus Nitrosopelagicus sp.
TTGCATCAACTACAAAGTAAGATTTTGGATATACAATTACGGGATTAAAGTCAATGCTATTTATGTAATCGGCATTATCAACACCCATCTTTCCAATTTGAACGAGTGCCTTTGCAACCATGTCTGTATCAATTGGTGCACTACCACGAAATCCTTTGAGGAGTTTTGAGCCTTTTAATTCATTTAACATTGATTTTGCATCAGATGTTGTAATTGGAAGCATTCTAAATGCAACATCTTTGAAAACTTCGGTCATTATTCCGCCCAATCCAGCCATGAGCATTGGACCAAATTGTGGATCATTTTGTATTCCAACAATTAACTCAACTCCACCTTTTGGAACCATCTTTTCCAAAAGAATTCCTTTTACATCAACTCCTTTTTTCTTTGATAAACGACCATACATATCATTGAATGTTTTTTTGACATCTGCAACATTGTCTACGCCAACTTTTACTCCACCAACATCAGTTTTGTGTAAGATTTGTGGAGATACAACTTTCATTACTAATGGGAATCCAAGTTTTTTTGCAGCCTTTGCTGCTTCGTCAGCAGACTTTACTAGAGCAAATCCAGGAACTTTAATTCCATATTTTTTTAAAATTGATTTGGCTGCCTCTTCGGTAATAATTTTATGTTCAGTTTGAATTGTTTCGTCGAAGATTTGCTTAACAGAACTCATGTTTCGATCGTTAAAAATTGATATCAATATATTAATCTTTTAAAATAAATTTTAGATTATGGCCAAATGCCTTTTAGTTCAAATGCTTCAACAACTCTTTCAACTGCAAGAGCCATAGCAGCCCTTCTATTATCAATTTTATGCTTTTTAGCAAGATTATGCATATCTTTTAATCCTCGAACAATATTTGATTCCATTTTACCTGCAACTTCATCAAATGACCAATAATAACCCTGATTATTTTGAACCCATTCGAGATACGAAATACAGACTCCGCCAGAATTTGCAAGAATGTCAGGGATCATGAATATTTTTTTCTTGTAAATAATTGGATCTGCCTCAGGTAATGTAGGACCGTTAGCAGCCTCACCTATGATCTTACAATTTAATTTCTTTGCAATAGATACAGTAATCTGATTTTCTAAAGCTCCTGGAACTAGTATATCGCATTTTGTGGTTAGCAATTGTTCAGTAGTAATTTTTTTACTTCCTGGAAAACCTAGAACTGAACCCTTCTTTTGTTTATGCTCAAGTAGTTTACTAACTTTGAATCCTTTTGGAACCAATATAGAGCCCTTTGAGTCACTTGCAGCAATACATTTGGCACCCATTTTCTCAAGATACTCGCCAGAAAAGGTTGACGCGTTTCCAAATCCTTGTAGTACAACTGTAGCACCTTTTAATTTGAGTTTTAGAATTTTTGCTGCTTCTCTTATACAATAAGCATTGCCTAATCCAGTGGCAACATTTCTTGCCAATGAACCACCCATAGGAATTGGTTTTCCAGTGATTACCCCTGGAGAATATTTGTTTCCGTTCATTTTACTCCATGTATCCATGATTTGTGTCATTTCTTTTCCTGTAGTGTAAACATCTGGAGCAGGAATGTCTTTTTGAGGACCAATCACTTCCGAGATTTTATATGCAAAACCGCGAGTTAATCTCTCTAGTTCTCCATCACTGATTTTTTCTTTTTTTGGATTGACAAATATTGCTCCTTTGCCACCTCCGAGTGGTATATCAACAATTGCACACTTCCATGTCATCCATGATGATAATGCCATGACTTCACGCTCCATGTATTTGACACCACCTTCGGGATCAAAGTATCGTATGCCTCCTTTGTATGGACCACGATCATTGTTATGTTGTGATCTAAATCCAGTGAATACACGAATTTTTCCATTGTCCATTTTTACAGGGATTTTTACTCTTAACACTCTGTTTGGCATTGCCAAATACTCACGCAATTCTTTATCTTTGATTTTCAAAACATCACATGCATCATTGACTTGTTTAGTTGCATTTGCAAAAGGATCTGGTTGTGCCAAGATAATGATGTTGTAATTCGGAATTATATTTAAATGTCTCTAGAAATGATGAGGTATTTTTCAGTTATAATCTGTCAAATAAACTGTAAAGAATATACCACAGTTTTGCCTTTTTGTGATGTAAACATACTAACTAATCTTGCAGAGAAACCATATTTTTTCTTACGTAGTTTTACAATTTTTTCAACATCACTTTCTTCTGTAATCTTTTCCAATCCAACATCTACCCAATCACTTTTTATTTCACCTTTTATTGAACAAACGGCAATACGTGCATTCTGATTATTTCGAAGTCGTTTTACTTTACCTGTGGTTTCCTTTGTTGTAATATAGATTTGATCCTTTTCAATAACAAACCAAACAGGTGTTTTGACAGGAGTCTGATCTCTTCTATATGTTTCAAGATTGATGTATTTTTGGTCAATAAACTGTTCTAATCTAGAATCCATTATTTCTCAATGTCATATGAAATATACTGAATATTTAAAAAATTAGATTATAGAGATCAAGACTGGAAAATAACTAACCCTTAAATTGACTTTGAAGATAGTCATGACATTATGATGCCAAATCGCGGTTACGATATGACACCTACTATGTATTCTCCAGATGGTAGAATATATCAGGTTGAATATGCATTAGAGACAGTAAAACGTGGAACACTGGCTGTTGGTATTACAAGTAAAGATGGAGTGATTATTGCTGTTGAAGAAAAGTCAAGAGCACTTCAAGTTTCAGAAGTCACGCAAAAAATTTTTCAAATCGATGATCATATTGGTGCTGCTGCAGCCGGATATATTCCAGATGCACGTGTTCAAGTTGATAACGCTAGATATTTTTCACAGAGCAATAAATTAACTTATGATGAACCTGTTGAGATTGAAATAGTTGCAAAACATCTTGCTGATCAAAATCATCAATTTACTCAATATTCTGGAGTAAGACCATTTGGTGTCGCATTAATTATTGCTGGTGTTGATAGAAAAGGCTCCAATGTCTTCATCATAGATCCAAGCGGAACGTTTGTATCATATGCTGCAGTGGCTATAGGTCTTGGCTCTGACGAGGTCAATGATTTTCTAGAAAAAAATTACAAAGACGGTATGAGCATTGAGGAAGCAGGTTCACTTGCAATTGCTGCAATAAATCTCAAAAGTGAGGAGAAAACTGGAATTGAACATATCAAAATGTCTCAGATTAGGGAAGATGTAAAAAATATTGAACGCATATCAGTAGATGAACTCAAGAAATTAGATCAGGCTGCTAAAGGTAAATTTGCTAAATAAATAAGATACAAACTTCATAAGACAAAAACATCAATTATTAAAACAAAGAGATTTGGTGATAATATGGGATTAGGAAGCTATTGGGGTGAAGTGATTGATGTTCTAAGAGACATTATTCCAGTATATGATAAAGTAAATTCGTTTATTTCTTTGGGTAAAGATATTGAGCATAGAAACCGTGCGATACGTGGTAGGATAAACAAGGGTGCCAAAATCCTGGATGCAGGTTCAGGATTTGGAAATATGTCAAAAACTGCTTTAGATATTGTTGGTGGTGATTTGGAAATTATTCTTTACGATCCATTAATTCCAATGTTAAAAAATACTGATAGACTATTTGACAAGAAGCTGGATAGTGCATGTGGAGTATTTGAACATGTTCCATTTCACAATGAGGAGTTTGATGTAGTATTATCAGGTTACTCGTTACGTGATGCGATTAGTTTGAAAACTGCTATCTCTGAGATACATCGAGTTTTAAAAAAAAATGGTAGATGGATAATTGTTGATTTAGGAAAACCTGATGAGCCATTAATTAGATTTGGCGTGACGTGTTATCTTAGAATGATATTACCAATAATTGCCTTTATTGCAGGAGGTAGACTTGGTTTAAAATTTGCTACACTTTACGGAACCTACAAACTTTGGCCACAAAATAGAAAATTAGAAAGTTTGTTATTAGAGAAGTTTTCACATGTGGAATTTGAGAAAGATCTGATGGGTGGCGCAATCATGGTCGCTGCTTACAAATGAATAGAAGATTAATTCTAGTTTACATAACAGGTCTGCTGATTGGAATTTCTTATGGATTACATGGACCGTTATTACCTATTTTTGCAAAGAATGTCATAGGTGCGTCATATGCGGAATTAGGTATCATTGGCTTTGCAAATTTCATTCCATACATATTCTTTCCATTGTTTGTTGGAATATTTCTAAACAGATTCAATAATGGTCATCTGTTATCAATTGGAGTAATAATTAATTCAGCATCAATATACCTACTTTCAATTGCACAAAGTGTTCCCGAAATAATGAGTTTTAGAGTGATTACTGGTATTGCCCATGCATTCTTTTGGCCTCCATGTGAGGCAATTATTTCAAATGTTAGTAAGGGTAAAACTAGAGTGCGGAATATTGCAACGTTCACAGGTTTTTTCACTACAGGATTTATGATTGGTCCACTGTTTGGTTCAATTCTTCTAGAAGGTTTTGATGCTACATATAGAATAATCTTCGAAATTGCTGCATATGTTCTTGTGGTATCACTTATTTCAGCACTGCTTTTATCAAAAAATAGACCTGTTGTAAAACACGAAAAATTTAGTTTTTCATCACTTAAAGAAATTGCTAAATTCCCACAAGTTATTTTATTGCTAATCTATTGCACCGCATCATTTGGAATAATACTAAGTATCTATCCAGCATTCTTAAATGACCGAACTATGACGGTTGTAGATGTTGAAATTCTCTTTTTCATATTTGGGATTTCACGAATTCTTACACTTACAGTAGCTGGTAAATTAGCCAAGAATACAAGCATGACGTTAATAGTTGCAATATTTGCTATAGCGATTGGACTTGGTATATCATTCTTTGTTGACACAATGATTGAATTTGCACTTGCGCTAATTTTACTTGGATTTGGATTTAGCATTTTCTTCCCGCTCACATTAGAGATAATCCTAACTAAGACAAGACCAGCAATCTCAGGAACAATGATTGGTGCATATGAGACTATGTTTGGAATTGGCTGGGCATCAGGACCAATAACTGCTGGACTGATATCACAATTCTTTGGAAATGATGCGCCGTATCTGATATTTTTCATACTAGGAATAGGCGTAGCAATTTTATCAATATCAAAACGAAAATTACTTGAACCAAACAGAAATCCAAATATTTAATTTCAAACTAAATTTATGATAATTGTGATTAATTATAGTCTTAACATTATAGGGAGCGAATGGATTGTCATAATATTTGTTGCATTAATTCTTTTGTTCGGAACAAATAAGCTTCCAGAGGCAGGTAAAAAAATTGGTAGGATGGTTGGCGAATATAACAAAGCAAAAACTGAAATGCAAAACCAGATCAAGGAATACACTAATCCTAATTCAAAAGAAAATAACATTTCAATTAATGGTCCAGTTCAAACAGAGCGACAGAAATTAGAATACATGGCAAAATCACTTGGCATTAATATAGAAAATAAAACTGATTCAGAATTAAAACAGGTAATAGAAGCCAAATTTGGAACCAGTCAAGAAAATGTAGAAAGTGACTTGAAAGAAAATAAATTTAAAAATTAATTTCCTTCTAATTCATCTAGAATGTCCCTAACCTGAAAATTATCAGAGTCGACTTGAAGTATCTTTTTACAACATTCAATTACGACTTCATTTTCTTTGAGATACTCATACACTCTTAATTTAAGGGATAGTGATTCTACATCATATTCATTAATTTCAAGAACACGATCTATGTAATGCAGTGTTTTCTTTTCATCATTCAGAATATAGTACATACTACCCATAATGAAAAGAAAATCAGGATCGTTTGAAAATTTCTGCTCTAATTCATTACCAAATTTTATGGCTTGTTCATATTCACCTTCATTGATTAGTTTTCTAAGTTTTCTTTTGGGGTATGAAAATAATCCAGTCATAATTTCTCACTCTAATATTATTTCATTTATTAGATTTTAATCATATGCTTAGGAAATTTTCATTATGCCAGACGTTATTAAAAATTGTATTCCTTGGACGAATGTATTATCATCAATCTGACCATCTGCCCACCATGCGGCGTTATTTTTAATCCATCCTGGAATTTCATCTGAACCGCCATAACCTTGTGCAGTTTCTGGTATCATCATAATTTTTTTGTTGATCAAATATTGAATGCCAGTAACAAATGAAGCATCATCAATCTGTCCATCTGCCCACCATGCGGCGTTATTTTTAATCCACTCAGGAATTTCAGTGGAAATCACACTTGATTGTGGAGAAACAGATGACTGTTCACCTTTTACAACATTTACATCAAGTACAATTAATCCCTGTTGTGATGAATCTCCACCTAGCATAACTTCCGGACCTGTTCCAAATACCCACACCGCATACTGATATTTTCCTAGTGGGTCATCTGCAATTACAAAACGATGTGTTTGACCTGCAGTTGTGTATAACTCAGGTCTTCCTTCTTCATCGGCTATTGAGCGTAGCATATTTCCATCTTGATCAAAAATTCGAATATCATAATGCACCTCATTCACAAATTCTGTAGGGTTTACCATTCGCTTGAAATCTATAAACCATTCAATCTCACAGCCTTGCTTTACTGTCTGTGGTCCATAAGCCCCTTTTACAATCATTGAAAATGTATTTGTTGCTTCCCTAAACTTTGTTTTTTGATAATTCTCTGGGCATCCCAAAGCAGCCTGTTTTGATACAGTGGCCTCAATTTTATCAAATGGATTTGATGTTACATAGTATTTGTAATCTAATAGTTCATACTGATAAGCAACTGGTGGAACACCTCCTGAAACATGTACATATGTTAACGCTTTAACTGGAAATGGAAAATCATCAACAACCCAAACATCACTTTTAGCACCACCTGTCTTCCACTGTATAAGAACCGTATCAAAAGTATCAGCTGGTGTAGTAATAGTCTCTATAGCAGTTGGAAGTATTTGCTCACCACCAATGTTTGCAATTTTACCCCATGATGCAGCTCGGAAATCTTTTGGACCTTTTCCGGTAAGATCACCTATTTCTTGTGTGGCATAAGCTGAAAGCCATGCAATTGACGATTTGTATGCACTTCTATATGGTGAAATTTCAGGACTGCCACCTGTTGGTTCCGGTGCAATTTTACCAAGTTCCATATTTCCTTTGATAATCTTTTTGCCGTCCTTAACTAGTACTTGTGCTAAATATTTGTCTTCAGTACCAACTCTTATTTCTTTTTCAATCCAAAACGCCATAGTGAATTTTGAACAATCCAAATAATCAATATAACACATCTCATAAACGAAATAATCACCTATTTCAAGTCCTTCTCCTACATACCATGAACCATCAAGATTTACTCCACCAGCTGAATATTGTGCAAACGAATTATGTAGTGCAAATGGTATTAATAATAAAAATGCAAAAATGGGAATAACTAGTTTGATATTCACAAAGTTCAGATCCAGTTTTACTAAGATAAATGTTTCATAGAATTATCTAGACACAAAGAAAATAAAAGAAGAGAAAATAGTGTTATTTTCTTATAGTTGTGATACTGCTTCTTTACAAATGTCAGTATTACATTTACAATCATGACTACATATGCAATGACCCTGCATCGCACAATCACATGAATAATCCGGATCGCCAGAGTCTGCTTCGCAACCACATGCTTGATCTGTCATATAGCAAATAAATCAAACAAGGTTTTAAAAGTTTAGAATAGTTATCAACGCCGTTATCTCATTCATGGGTAGATTTGAGGATAATTTCTATTACTTTGGTTAATGATTGAATAGTTGTTTCATATGTTGAACTATCGTATTCTAAATCAAAACCAGTCTTTAGGATGTGAATAAGTTCTGGATAATCATCTAACGAATTTCTGATCCTATAGAAATTATCTCTATTTACATATCCAATATAGAAATAACAATCAGCAAATAGGGATTTTTCAATAAAGCAGTTTATTTTCTGCTGAATAATTTTTGAATTATTATTTTTTTCAACCAAGTCAGAGAGTCCAATTGCAGATTTTTCCATTCTTGTTAGAAGTGATGGAGTTGCTCTCTCTAGTCCAAGTGAATCCAAAATAATAGAGAGTGTCTCGTTTATTTGATTTGATTCTAGATTTCTAAGAATGTCAAGCATGTGTGATGGACTAGGACTATAATTATTCGATGAAAGAATAGCATCTGCTAAGAAATATCCGGCAGATTTAATCCAAGATGAAACAAAGGGATCTGACTTATCTAAACCATTTCGTGCTTTTGTTAAACAGATCTGTGATTCAATAACACTATTTTTTGTAAATGCATTAAAGATTAGATCCTGCCTTTTGTTAACTTTCGCCAAGAACATCTGTAACTCCCATCGCTCATCAGATAAAATTTGCATATTTTGTAACTGAATTAAAGACTCAATTCGATTTTCACTTAATGCACAATGATGTATTTTAAAGAATTTGTTATCTTTTTGTATTATTGATTCATGGATATCTGTTTCATCAAAGATTGTTATATCATAAGCACAACACTCAAAATTATTTTTCCCAGCATGACAACCACCTAAACCAACTGGATGACTAATTGATGGTATAATTTTGAGTATTTCTTCTGATTTCATAAAAAAACTAGTATAGAATTTTCTATAAAGTAACAAACTCATAAAATTTTACTAAACAATAAATCTAAAACACTTGCTTTAAATTGTGAAACGAACAAATTTTTTCGGCTCCTATAGTGTAGTCCGGCCAAGCATATTGCCCTCTCAAGGCAGTGACTCGGGTTCAAATCCCGATGGGAGCATATTCATTTATGGGTTAATTGTTAGTACAATATGGAACTTAGAAATCTAAAACTAAAAGAGCAGTACAGATCAGATAGAGATGACATCATTTCAGAATTCCTTATTCCATGTTTGAATAATTGTATACAATATGATAGAACTGTAGAATTTGTCACGCTTCGAGGATTAACAACATTATCACTAGGATTTCATAACTCTACACCTAATGCAAGAATCAGAATAATTACTGGACATCAATTTGATATTAGTGATCTTGATATGATGGAAAAACTATTTTCTAGAAATAGTAATAGATTAAATTTTAATCCAGAGATAATTAGGGATTTAAAATTAGAACAAATCAGACGATTAGTACTTGATGGGAATTTAATATTTAAAATTGCTATTCCTAGTTCAGAGGAAGTTAATGGGTCATTTTCGGAAAAAATGGGTATTTTTCGTGACGCAAATGGTGACACAGTTGCATTTTCTGGTACTTCTAATGTTATGCTTGCAAGGCAGAGTAAAAATTTTGAATCAATTGATGTATTCACATCATGGAACGACAAATCACGAGTTGAAACAAAAATAGATGATTTCGAAAAATTATGGACCAATGAAACAAATTCTGTTAAAGTCTTTGATTTTGATTATGCAGACAAACACAACTTGCTAAAATATTCATCTGACTGGGCTATCAGCCTTTAACTAATTTTAGAAATTAAAGTTTACCATTTGTGACTTCTGATTATTTTGTGGAAAATTTATTTTTGAAATTTTATAGTAGATTACTTCCCCACGTCTTTCTATAACAGCAATAATGGGTTCTTTACCCATCTTTGTAATCTGTTCAATATTTTTATGTATGTGAGAAATTTTTTCTTGTGTTCCTTCATTTAATGCAAAGATAAGATATTTTGCGCCTTTTTGACCAAAGTGTCCTTTTTCATAGACCAGAAAATCCGAATCAAACCCAAAACCATTTTTTACTACATATCCACGATTTCGGAGATCACGATAAATTAGGAATTTTGTAAATACATCTTTTTCAGTTTTCTTGTAAATTTGAATTAGATCATCAAAAGAGATGTTTTTCTTTATTTTCAAAACTTTGAGTTTTTTGGTATATGATAAATATAGAATTTCAAATGAATTTAAAATGAATTCCTTCTCATATTTTTCTCCATAACCTTTGGAAAGTAATTCATTTTGTATGGATTGATTTGAAATTTTTACAGAATCTTTTACCAATATGCCATTTATTTGGGATTCCACTTCAAAAGACATGTACCTATAAGATATTTTTCTAATATAAGATTCTAGAGATTTTTGGTAAAAAACTGTCACAAAATCAGAAATCTTTTACTAACCGTTAAAATAGGGTAGTTAATTTTTCTTTGATATGCATGGTGCATGTTATAGAAAAGGTGTGGGACAACCATATGCTAATACTAGGCATATCAAAGGTAAGCCACAAATAAAAATTGCAAAATTCAATAGCGGTAATAAAAAAGGCAAATTTGACTACTGTGTTCAATTATTGATAAATGAGAAAATCCAAATTAGACATATGGCTATTGAATCTACTAGGTTAGCAGCAAACAAAACTCTTGAGAAAACTACAGGTGAAACAGGTTATTCATCTCGACTTCGTATTTATCCACATATTAGACTTCGAGAGAATAAAATGATTGCAGCAGCAGGTGCAGATAGACTTTCAGATGGGATGAGACGAGCGTTTGGAAAAGCCAACAGTCTTGCAGCGAGAGTAAAACAGGGTCAAGTAATTATGGAAATGAATGTTAAAGAAGAACATCTTGATGCAGCCAAATCAGCATTAAAAAAAGCATGTGTTAAGTTACCTGGCACGCCTACAATCAAGGTAATAGAATTAAAAAAATCAAAAACCTAGTTTTTTCTGAAAATTCTTTTGATTTGATTTTATGAAATCAACAAATTCTACGAATTCATCAGTTGTTGGGTTTCTATCTAATACTCTTCGATGTTGATAATAAAATGAATTGTAAAGGCGTCCTATGAGTATACCTAGCCATAATGATTGGGGATCAAGCAAGTATGTGTTTACATCAATTGAGGAGGTAATTTTTCTAATTTCATCATTTTTTACAAAAATTTCATCTAGTTTATCATGTAATATCTTAAGAATTTTTTCATCCATACATATAGTATAATTTTGTGATTAAAAACAATGTTGGAAATATCATTACGCTTTAATATACAATTTTAATTTTGATAAATGAGCAGTCGTAGTATAGTTTGGTTATTATTCTAGCTTGCCAAGTTAGTGACCCGGGTTCAAATCCCGGCGACTGCATTGAAATTATGATTTTACTTTTTTCCTATTATTAGATCAGTGCTATAAATTAATTTAGTTCTGGGGTTAATTTTCAACGTCCAGTTAATTGATCTCGGTCGGCTTGTATTTTTGGTTAGAACAAAACCAAGTTTTTGTAATTTCTTTCGTACATCTTTTTCATATAATGGAGATTTAATGGATTTTTTGCCTCTTACATAATCATATGGATCTGTCAATATAATGTGACCATGTGATATCAGCCTAGAAATGTTTTCAAGCATTTTTAATGGTTCTACTAGATCCAACATGTTTAATGCTAAAACTAAATCAAATTTCTTTTTTTGAAATGGATGATTTAACACATCAGCAACAAAAAAATCAGAATTTTCAAATGATTTCTTTTTAGCATGTAACGTTGCAAAAAATGATTGATCAATAGAAAAAATATTTTTATGTTTTTTTCTAAGAAAATTTGAAATTATGCCTATTGATGAACCAAATTCTAAAACATTATCATATGATGGAAAATCACTGAGTGTATTTTTTATAACTGAATAAAAAGAAGAGTTTCTACTTGACTTGTATATTTCAGCCCATTGCTTTTCTACTATAGAGTAATCATCGTGTGTTTTTTTTATATTAGATAGTGATTTTTTAATAAATTCTTTCATTTTGGTGTTAGTTGATAATTCATATAGCATACCTCCAAGTGATGGCCTATTTTCAATGTAAGTGACAAAATTCTCCATAATAATTGGAATTTTTTGAATAACTGGAAACTTTGTGGCACATTTAGTACAAACTAAAAATCCTTCCTCGATTTCATTTGAAATTTTTAAAGCATCTAGAAACATTTTGGCAGAGCATTTTACACATCTTAAAAAATTTAGGTTTTTTTCATACAATTAAATTCATTAATTACTGTTCAATATCTGCTTTATATTATAAGATAGCATTAAATTTGTTCTAAATTTATTTTTCTTATGGGTGAAACTGAAGAGTTTGCTGAGGCATTATTAGATCAAATTTCGGTTGAACTGAATGAAGAAAAAGAAATTTTAGATCTTTCAAATAAAATTACTGATGATGTAGATTTTCCAACAGAATTTACTGACATGGAAAATTTCTCTAAACAAAATTTAGATGTCATGTCAGAAAAAGTATCTGATTTCACAGGTCTCGAAATAGACACGAATATTAAAATAGAATTTCCAAATCTTAAAGAATTCAAATTACTAAAGGGTAAAAAGGTCTATGCGACAAAACAATCATCTGAATTTGTTAACCAATTATTCTCGGCAGTTGCAGACGAAAGTATTGAAAAGATCTCAGAACTGATCCAGAAGGATACAGTGAAATTTCTGGTTTATTCAACATATGCTAAAGCATACATTTCTAAAATCTCAACTACATATGGTGATTATTTGGACTCGACTGTATTTTTGAATAAATTTGTTCTATCAAAGTATCCACAAATTATTCTATACAAACAAGGTCGTCCATTTGAATCAAATTTACAAAAAGTTGATTCTGGATATCGTGGTGCATTAAAGATGACGCTTCTAGAAGAATTAATCCATTCTACGCAAACAAATCTAGAAAATGAAAATAGAGATGCAGCAACAAATGTAAACTCTATCAATGAAGAATTAGCAGAAATTATTTTAGGCTTAGATGACACATCCGCCTCAAATCTTTATGAATATTTACAATTGCAGACAGTTCCTGATAACTTTCCAATTGCAAAAAAAGCAAATTTATTCTTCATGTTAAACCCAGATAATTTTGTGGTTAATGTGTTAGGACCAGATGTTATGACATACTCCAAGGTTGAGATTGATCCAAAAATTTCTGAAATAGTCCCAGAATTATCCACTATATATCAAAGGTGGCTTGCACCAATACAAAACCATCATGCCGCATTTTCCACTATGGAGGGAATTGCTGAATTTGTTGTGCAAAATGTTCTAAAGAATGATAATGACTTTCAGAATTATCTAACAACATTCATGGGTACAGACTTTTCATCATATAAAATTCGGAAAAACATGGGACGTGATTTAACAGCAAAGGTATTCAATAAATTTGGTAAAACTGCATTTAGATTCTTGATCGATTCACCACCTGGAACAAGAGAATTAAAAGATCCAGATCTTTATCTCAAAAGGGATTTATCAACAGGTTCAAAAAATATACAATGAGTGACGGATTAGAGATATCACTTTCTGAATGGAAAGCATATGTAACAGATTCTAATTTAAGCCTGATTGAAAAATGTCTAAAACTTGCACAAATTATCGAATATCCTAATCTAAACATAACAAATGAAGTTCAGAAGATTAACAATCTTGGAATTACGCTAAAAAACTCGATCGCAGAAGCAAGAAATACTACATATAGAATTTCCTTGCTTAACGAATTTTTATTTGAAACATATGGGTTACGTGGTGACACTGAGGATTATTATAATCCGAAAAATAATTTTTTGAATCATGTTGTTGGTAAAAAAATAGGAATACCAATAACGTTATCTATACTTTATTCAGAACTAGGTAAACATATTGGATTAGATCTTAAAGTTATTGGTTTTCCTAGTCATGTGATCATTGAGGCAGGGGAAGAACTGATGCTAGATCCCTTTAACAAAGGTGTACAACTATCAATGGATGATCTACAGGAAATGCTCTTTCGGAATTATGGGGAGAATGTTGAACTAATTCCAGAATATTTGAATGAAATCACAACAGAAGGAATTCTAATTAGAATTTTAAAAAATTTAAAATCTTCATATCTTGAATCGTATGCATATAACAAGTCTATGAAATGTAACATGATGATATTAAAAATAAAACCTAACTCTTCTGATGAAATACGTGACGCTGGAATTTTAGAGGAAAAACTACGAAATTATGAGAGGGCTATCGAGTATCTAAATAGGTATTTAGAATTAGAACCTAATGCAGAAGATGTGGATTTTGTTTTAGAATTAATTAGAAATATACGCGAAAAAACTAATTATCAATAATGGATGAAACATCCTTACCTTTTTTGATCATTTTAATTTCATGACGTGCTAACTTGTTTCTTAATGCATGTTTCATTACATCAATTTCATTTCGTAATGTAGCAATTTCATCTTCTAGTTTTTCAATACGGTCATACACAGTCTCTTTTTTTTCTTTTTCTGAAACCATAATTTTTCATGCATAAAAAATCCTTAAAAAGGTATGGATCTATTTTTGAGCCTACTACTCTACAACTCAAATTCTTGATTACAGGCTGGACACTTTCCTCGTTCCTTGGCAATTTGACCAATAATGTATATCCTTCCTATTGTTTTACATACTGGACACATACCAGTAGTGACATTTTTTGGTCCAGTCTTGGTAATTTTTTGAGTTTTTCGTCTTCCCATTATAATCTAGTTACTGTATATTTTTAATCAATAAAAATCTGGCGCGGGGAGAGGGATTTGAACCCCCGAGTTCTTGCGAACATGGAATTAGCAATCCCACGCCCTACCAGGCTAGGCGACCCCCGCATAATTATGACTAAAATTAGTCTGTAAATAAGTCAAACCCAATTTAATATTATTTAGAATATTTAGAAATTGGGCAAATTATTTCGATAATTTAAGAAAAGCACAAATGAGATTATTAAAAAAGTTTGATTTTAAAAAATTCAAATTTATGATTTTGAAAAACATCGATTTTTTAGTCACAAATGGAATGATTGAAACAATTAAATTCAGAATTAACAATGTATGCATCTAACAAATTTACATTTTCTAAATCTGCCTTGAGAAAATCAGAATCTATAATGTCAGAATTAGCCATATTTGCGTTTTTTAGATTAGTATTCCAAAAAAGTGAACCAGCGATTTTAGCATTTGAAAGATTTGCATCTTCTAAATTCGCTCTATTAAAAGTAGTACCAAAAAAAGTCGCATTTTCAAAATTCACTCCTTTGAGATTTGCATTCTTGAAATTAGCATGAGTTAAATCTCTTCCAGAAAAATCTACACCACTTAAATCAGTATCTCTAAAATCTTTTTTACTTAAATTTTGAACATTTGAAAAATCGGCATAAGATAGATCAGAGCCAAGAAATTGCATGTTAAAAGAATGATCAGAAAATTTAACGCCTGAAAGATTAGATTCAAAAGCTGTTGCGTAAAAAAGATATGTGTAAGATAAATCATTTCCAGATAAATCTACACCTGAAAGATTAGCATGTCTTAAATCTAATCCAGATAAATCCACACCTGAAAGATTAGCATCTGAAAGATTAGCACCTGAAAGATTTATTCCACTCAAATCCTTTCCAGACAAATCAATTCCTGAAAGGTCACTACAACTTAGATCTTTTCCTTTTAATTCTTCATATGAAATATTGTTTTCATAAATTTTTGAAGAACAAAGTTCAAAAGAATCCAAAGTTTTTCCACCATTTGAAATAAAATCTCCTTTAATTTTTTTGCCATCAAGCATTAACTGTAAATTTAAAAAACCAAAATCAAGATTGTTCTGAAACAAACTCCAGTCAGATTTATTTAAAAAAGGCTCATGAGAGAAACCGCCAGTACCCACAGTGACATATACTTGTCCATTAGGATCAAGTACACTATTAAATTTCAACGGAGTACTTCTTTCATAAAGATGATTATGTCCTTGTAATACTAAATCAACATCGAATTTATCAAAAAGAGGTTGTACCATTTTTCTGAATTCAATTTGGGGTAGATTTTTTCCATCAGTGTAAATTGGTCTGTGAAAAAATACTATTACCCAATCAATATCGGGATTATCAGATGAATATTTCAAACTATTTTCTAAAAATTTAATCTGTTCAGATTGGGGTAAATAAGACCCTTCTGTACTTAAGCTAATAAAAAGAATATTTTCAAATCTTTGAGTATAAAAATCAGAAGTGATATGATACATTTCTAGCCAATGATGAGATACAAAATGTTGGCGATCTAATTCATGGTTTCCTATTGCTGGTAAGACTGTAGAACGGGAAAATAATTCTGCAGTTGAATATTCCCAAGGACCAGGCTCGTAATGATTTATGTCACCAGGAATTAAAATTACTTCTGGTCTGTGAGAAACAATATTCCTAATAGTATCTTCAGATTCTTTTGTAACTCCAAAATCTCCTACAAGTGCAAAATTAGAGTATGGGATATTTGTATTTGGTCTCAATATTAAATTACCAGAGCCACCATTCAATACATCATAATCCAAATAACGTACGAGGTGAGGTGTAGTGATAAAATTTTTCTCAATCAAATATTCCAGCATGTGAAAAAATGCTACATCAGATATTTTATTTTCTGACCACCACTTAGCAACATTTTTCACCCATGAAGGAACTTTGCATTTCTCTAAAGCAGAAAATCCTTTATCGGCACAATTAGTAGTATTTTCAACAAATCCAAGATTAGAAGATGTTAAAATTTTGCGTTTTACCATTGATTCAACAGAACTACCAAAGTTTGAATCATCTAATTCATTTGTTGACCACAGTTTAATCCGTTCTTTAAAATATGTTAGTGCAGGAAATTCCTTATACTCTAGGGTTACTGTAAATGATTTTTCAGAAATATTTCCAGATGAATCAATACTAGTACAAACAACAGTTGTTGTACCAAATTGGAATAAAGAATCAGATGATGGAGAACATGAAGGGGTTAAATATTGATCAACGTCATCATAAGCAGACGTACGAAATTGCACTATAGAACCCTCTGGATTATTTACCAATCTTGTAATATTTTGAGGAACTGATAGTTCAGGTGGAATTACATCATTGTTAGATTCAATCTGTTTTTGAATTGAAATTGGAATAATGAAAGAATCAACTAACAAATCTCTATCAATAGGATTATTCCACAATTCTAAAGAAATAACATAATCTCCATAACTAGGAATATACCAAGTCGAGATTGTTGGTTCAATAGATTGATCTGGATTTAAAATCCCTGTAAACCAAGCCTCATGCTCAATTTCTCCTTGATCATTTTTAGCTATCATGGCAAAAGTAAAAGTCAATTCTGTGGGTTCAAGATTTTTTATAAAAGCAGAAAAATGAACTTTTTTTCCAACCATTTCAGAACTTATTTCATTTCCAAAGCCATCAATCATTTGTTGGTTTTGAAAAAGTATGTTTTTTGATTTAATATCAAATTCAGTTTGATCAATAATTTCAATTTCTTCACCATGAGATTCAGAATAAAAACCAATGAAAAAAACTAATGTTAAACTTAAGAGTAAAATGGAATGATTTAACCTCATAACAAAAAAACCATGTTTTTTTTATTAAGTGGTCTTAAAACGCTATTCATCCTCAAATCTGACATAATTTTTGGCTATGTCTTTCAGAGGCGTCCTTTTTCCCCCGACAACTTTAAGATCAACACGAATTTTACCGTCGGTAATATTCACTATGTTATAGCTATTTTCAAAAAATCCACGAACTCTTTTGGAAGATGTTGTTCCAGCGTTTGCAATAAGCAGGTTGTTGAAATCCCACATCCATGGACGATGTTTATGACCGCACAAAACAAGGTTGACTTTAGAATTCAAAGTTGCCCGTAACACGTCACCTGCGTCTATGATGGTTAGTCTATCAGAGCCAGTGTCAGGTATGCCGATAAGATGGTGGTGCATTGCTAGTATTGTTGTTCTGTCTTCATATTTTTTCATAGTACGCTCTAACCACAGCGTTTGTCTGTATCCAACCTCACCTTCATCTCGATCAGGTCTAGCAGTGCCAATTGTAACTACAACTACATCATTGCTTAATTCATTAATTGCTTGGAATGGAAAATATTTCTTGAAATGCAGATATCCAGTGTTTCTATAGTCATGATTGCCGCTAATTGCTATAATTTTTTCAACGTTAAGCTTGGAGACTAGTTCTTTACACTGTTCGTATTCCTCTTTCAGACCTTCATTTGTAAGATCACCAGTAATTATCACTGCGTCTGGAGACAATGAGTTAACTTCATCAATTACCTTCTCAAATGCGTCTTCACGAAACTGCGAACCGAAATGAATATCAGAAAGTTGTACTATTTCCATCAATTTGTTTCTCTTTCCTAGTGATTTAAAATTTTACAATGCAGAAATTCTGTCATAATTTCCATCAAGGAATAAATAATTGAAAATTGCATTTTCATTATGGCAAAAAAAGCAGTTGTTATGAAAGGTGATGGAATTGGACCTGAAGTTGTTGATTCGATGATAAATATCCTAAAGGAATGTAATCTTCAATCAGAGTTAATTCATTGTGATGCAGGCTCGGAGCAATGGGAGCAGAACGGCTGCAAGGATCCAACATACATTCCGGAATCCACTATGAAAAATCTAGAGGATGCAGATACTTGCTTTAAAGGTCCAACTACTACTATACCAAAGCCTGGTGCACCAAGGAGTGTAGCAGTTAGTCTCAGACAAAAATTTGAATTATTTGCAAACATAAGACCAATCAAAACTTTCAAACGATTAACTCCAAATCTAGATCTTGATTTTGTTTGTTTTAGAGAAGCTACTGAAGGACTATACAGTGGTATTGAAATAGAGTTAAATGATGATGCTGCTATAGCGATTCGCCAAATAACAAGAAAAGGGTGCAAACGATTTATGTCATCAGCAATGAATTGGGCAAAACAATATGATATGAATAAAATTGTTGCAATAACAAAAAGAAACATACTCAAAAAAACAGATGGTATATTTTTTAATGAGATTCAAAATGCAATAAAAAATTATTCGGAAATGCAACTTGAGGAAATTTACATAGATAATATGGCACAGCAAATGGTAGTAAATCCACAACAATTCAACAAATCTGTCTTAGTTAGTACGAACTTGTTTATGGATATAATTTCTGAGCTAGCATCTGGAATTGTTGGATCAATTGGTTTGGTCTATTCATCCAATATGGGAGAATCATATGCTATGTTTGAGGCAGCACATGGAAGTGCTCCATCGTTTAAGGGACAAAACAGGGTTAATCCTACAGCAACTGTTCTTGCAGGTGCTTGGATGGCGGAATACCTTGGTGAGACTGACATAAAGAACGCAATATTTTCAGCAGTACATCAAGTTATTAATGATGGAAAATATGTCACGTTTGATATTGGCGGTGATGCAACTACGACACAGATGTCTGAGCAGATTGCAGTTATTGCAAAAAACAATCTTAGAAAATAATTAACTTGTGACTTGAACTAGGATTAACTCCTCAAAAAATAATTTTTTGCGTGCTAAAATTTTTGCTCTAAAACCTTCTGAATTAACCATATCAATTAATTTCTGATAGTTTGATAATGAAGATGTCACAAAAAAGAATTTCCCAGATTCATTTAGGCGTGGTAAAGCTGATTTTATTATTTGAGATGGTATCTCAAACCCCTCCAAACCCCCATCCGTCGCAGGATCAATTATCTCATCTGTTGCCAAATATGGCAGATTACATATGATTAAATCAAATTTTTTTGAAAATACATCAGCGGCGTTACAACAAATCCTATTTCCAATTGGTGTAGATTGCTGCATTAAAGAATTAATGTTTATGTCAGTACCAATAACTAGACTAAAAGAACTAGAAAGAATTTTTGCCAAAAATCCAGAACCTGTACCAATGTCAAGTGCTGTCTCACCTTTCTCATTTTCTATGTGATCTGCTAAAAAAAACGTATCTTCAGCAGGCTGATATGGGCTAGACTCTGTTAATTTTTTTTGCAAATCTGATAATTTCATTATTATCCATATTCTCTAGTCTTTTATCAGATTTTATTGTAGTGCCAAAGTTTTTGGCAATGTTTTGTATAGTTTTTCTTCTATACGAAAATAATTTGTTTATTGTTTCAATTAACGCCTTGGTCACCATATAATTTCGTGTTATTTGTAGAACCACAGAATCAACTTTTGGTTTAGGAGAAAAATTTGTGTTTTTTACTTTTTTCACTATTTTCATATTGAATCCATATTGCGACAAAACTGAAATTGCACGTCGCTCTTTTATGGAATTTGTTAGTAGCTTCTCAGCAAAATCACGTTGAACCATGATTATTGCACATGAAAACTTTTTTTGTAAAAGCCATTGTATACAAGCCTTACTTTCTGAATAGGGAAGATTAGATACAAAAATATCAAATTTAGATTCATTTTTGAAGCCATTACCTTTCTTTATGATAAGATTTGTGAATTTTGAAAAATTTCCTATAGCATCATCATACAGTTTTTTGTCAATCTCAGTTGTGATAACATGTTTTGCATGCTGACACAAAAGTGGTGTAAGTATTCCTTTGCCCGTACCAATTTCATAAACTACGTCATTTTTTGTAATATTAGCCATGCTGACTATGAATTTAGCAATTGAGGTTGATGTTAGAAAATGTTGCCCATACTTTTTTCGCTTGTTCATCTCTTGACAAATAATCTAAATTGTGTCTCTCCAGTAATTTCTTCAAGAATTCGTTTTGCAAGATGGTTTACCGGCTCCTTCAGGCCTGCACGATCTTCCATGTCTTTATAGCTAAGAAATTTTTGTTTGTTGATTTGTTCTATTATTAATTTCAAATATGTTTTCCCTATACCAGGTATAAGTTCTAGCGAATGTTTTCGTGGTGTTAATGGTTGTGCATTATTAATATAATCAACAAATCTTTGTTCGTTATTAGTAACGATTGTTTTTATAACGTTATCTAATTCGCTTTGTGCTGATCCTGTAATCTGTTCGTAATCAAGTTTACCTAAAACAGACTGGACTTTTGTTCTACCTTCTTTTCCAATGTAAATTTTTTCGCCCACATCAAATATAGAATCTTCAATGCCCAAGATCTCTAACAATGTTAATCGTTCTTCACCAAGTGCTGTGACAATAATTCCATCACGACCATGTACAGTCTTAGATTTTGCCATTGAAGAAAAATCTAATACATATGCATATTCTTCATATTTTCTTGATTGGGTATTTACCCTTTCCAAAAATATCACCAGCAGTTAGGAATTGTCCTTGATGATTTTTAGTATCTTTTCTAATGTTTCAGACAAAATTAGTTTTTTCCATCCAAATGTAAAAGAACGTAGTTCAGGCATTGTTTTAGGACAGATGTTGATTAATTCTACGGCTTCTTCCTCTGTAAGACTACAATCTTTTACTAAATCCTGCTTCATTTTTTTGGCAGTAGTTGCATCAAATTTTGCAAACTTTGTTGCATAATCATAAGTCCACCTCTGTATTTGATCCATTGTATCAGGTTCCTGATTTTGAAGTAATTCCTTGACTTCAGAGATAGATATTGGATGTTTCTTTTTTACATTTTCCATATTTTATACACCGAATGGTTTGATATGATCTAATCTAGTGATTAAGGTTTTTGTTTTGTCACCTAATTTGATGTCTAATGTCACAACTCTTCTGCCAACTTCCTTGATAATTCCCACTTTACCATGGTAACGTCTGTGTGGAAGTGCTTTATGCTGTCTAGGATCAATTATCACTAATGCTCTGTCGCCAACATTATACTCACGAAGCAAAAAAGATACTCCACGTGGTGCATCTTTTGTCATAACAGATCTTGATTTATGCTTGAAACCATGTGAACGACCAGATGTCTTTTTTGTTGCCATATCAAAAAAATTTGCAGTTTGCCCTTATTTTAAGACTTACTCAGAATTTACTGATTCTGTATCTAAAACGTCACTTTCTACTTTTTCAGGTTCTATATCAGATGCCACAGTTTCATTTGGCTTAGATATTACTTTTGCAATCTTCTTTTTCTTTGTATCTCCTTCTGGATCAATTACACCCTCTTCACCAAGTGCAAATATCACTTCTTGTTCAGGATGATGTGGGCTGTCTACCATTCTTGCAATTCTTTTCTTTCCAGATTTCTTAAAGTAAATTCTATATGTACTTGTATGCGCGACTACATTTCCGCCAACTGGTTTAGTTGGATCACCAAAGAATTGATCAGGAGATGACATTACTTGGTTTGTCATGATAGCAGCAATGTTATATGTTTCAGCCACTCTGACTAGCAAATGAACAAATTTATTGAGCTTTTGTTGTCGTGTTGCAAGTGTTCCTCTTCCAAGATATTCAGATCTGAATAGCCCAACTGCAGAATCTGAAATTATAAGTTTAATATTATTTTCATTAATCATCCTACTGGCTTCTTCAAGTATCAACATTTGATGTGAACTATTGTATGCTCGTGCAACTATAATGTTATCAAGTACTTTTTCTGGATCCATCCCATTAGCTTTTGCAATTGATACTATTCTTTCTGGTCTGAAAGTATTTTCACTATCCATGTATAACACTCCACCTTCTTGACCACCTTCTTCCTTTGGTTTTTGTACCTGGACACACATTGTGTGGCAAAATTGAGTTTTCCCACATCCAAATTCTCCATAAACCTCTGTTAATGCCTGTGTCTCTACTCCACCATCAAATAATGTATCAAGACAATCAGTTCCTGTAGTAATTCTACCTATATTCTGACGTTTTTTATATAATTCACTTGCACTGACAAAATCTTTAGCAATTAACCCACCTTCTACAAGACCTTCTCTTGCCTTCTCAACCAGTTTTGCAGATGTGTCAATATCCATGCCTGTTAACTCAGCAACTTCTACTGGTCCTCTTACAATTAGATCCATGATGCTGTGTACTCCTGCGTCGTTTAGTTTTCTTGTTGTCACTGGACCAACTCCAGCCAAACTATCTAATCTTAATTCTAATTCATCAGTCATACGGTATATTACCGTACTCTTATCTATAAAGGTGTTGTTTGATTACTTTTTACTATAAATCAAAATATCAAAAAACTACTTTCTTCGTCTTCTTTTTGCACTTGCCTTGTTTTGTCCTGGTAATTTAGTTAAAACAAGTCTTTTTCTAAAATTACTTTTGTTTCTAAGTTTGGCATTTGTACCAATAATCTTTCTTCCCTCAATTTTAGGTGTCTGACCTCTAACTTTACCTGCTTTTGTAAGCGATCCGTGTGTTGGCATAAGTTATTTCAAAAAATAGTGAATTTATGTATTTGGAAATTACCAGTATTGTGTCTTTATCTTTTCAATAACTCTTTCATGTTCACGACCCTTTCTTCTTGCGTATTTTTCCATTGCTGTTAACGGAACCCCACCCAAGGATCTAGCCAGTCCATTAAATGCCATCTTTTTAATGGAACCACCTGCACCATGTTTACCAGTTTTAGTCATGAATTTTTTAATACCATACTTGAAGTTATGTTGCCATGTCTTATACATCACTCCTAGTTGAGTAGGATCCGAATCTCGACCCATGTCATAGAACTCTGATTTTTCCAACAATCCAATTGGGACAAACGTTAGCGGTGTTGCAGTAAACATACTATCTGGCTGCTCATGCTCCAATTCACTGATTAGTCTAATTGTCTCCCATCCATCTTCTGGTTGTTCGTCGTTGTCTAGACCCATAATCAGTGTAAATGCTGGTATCCAATAATTCTCATTTAATGTCTTTACACCTTCTTTGACAACCCAATGCCATTCATCTGGTTTGTATGGTGCAAGTTTTCTGTCTGCATATTTTTCAATTAATCTTATACTACCAGTTTCAAGACCACATTGAATTCCTGTTAGATTGTCAGGTCCAGCATTGGTAATTTTTGAGATCATTGGAACCACTTTTTCGTCAGCAATTGCGCCAGAAAGGGTACCATGAGTTGGATTTGTGTGTTTTATACCAGTAGACATGATAGCAGTAAATAATTCCTCTAATGCATCACGATTTGGTTCCATATTTTTTGAAGTGCCAACATCCATTCCATAAACAAAAATATCATCACTATGAATCCATGCTCTATCCATTCCACCTTTTTTGATATTTACCTCAATTTCTTTTTTCACTTTTTCTGGAGAATAATATCTTAATGATCTTAATGTTACATCACAAAACTTGCAACCACGTCCACAACCTCTCATCACTTCTACCATTCCATGCATACTTGGTTCAATAATATTTGGAATCTCATCCAAATCTGGCCTATCCCAGAAATTTACAAATCTGCCATGTAGTGTTTTATCACCACGTTTGAATTCTTTTATGTCAACTTTGAAGTCTTTTCTTTTTCGGAATGGATCCATATTTTCAAATTGACCATCAATCAAATAATTAAAGAAACGACCAGCATGTCCATCAATCTCAGGTGCAATTCCTCCTAACTCACCTTCAAGTATTGCATACAAACCATACTCTTCAATTTTTTCAGGCGCATAATTATACTGCCAAGTTCCTGATGCCCCAGCAATAACTTTAGCATGACTGCCATTTTTTTTCTTTGCGGCATTAATTCTACGATGTAAATCAGCATTGTAAAATTCATCATATGATGTTTGTTTCCTTCCAAACGTAAATGTCATAGTTACTGGACCCATTCCAAGAGGGTCCATTTCATAAGTTCCTACAACCTCGGTTTCTGGACCAATGAATTTTTCAATGTGGTTTGGATGTGCTATTACTACATCATTGCGAGCAAAACCATCTCGAAGTAATCCAGCCTCAACCTTTCTAAGTCCATATGGAGCATATTTTGCTTGACCATTTATGTCAGGACTCCAATTACAGATGAAATCAAAAAGCACTTTTGGCGTAACCTGCTTACCTAAAATTTTATACCAAAAACTGGATTTGTCCCGATGCTCATCAAGTGCTGGCGCGCATCCAAAGAATGTAGCAAGTGATAATCCTCTATATGGAGACATTAATGTCCTATCTGCGGTCAAAACAATTTTTGGGGTTGGCATTTCTATACTAAGACGGCTTGACGATTAATTGATTTTAAACCTTGCTCGTGCTACAAAACTAGATTTCCTCTAGTATTCCAGATTTTGTTCTCTGAAAATGACCAAATTCACTGCTTTTGGCTAAATGTTGCCCATCAAAAACTGTTCCATCACGACATACTAGATCCTCATTCACACAGCAACTGCCACATATACCAACACCACACTTCATCATGCGTTCCAGGCTGGCTTGGACAAAGATTCCTTTTTCGTTGGCAAGTTTGACTACTTTATACATCATTAATTCAGGACCGCATGTGTAGATTGCATCATATGTGTTTTCTTCCAAAAGTTTTTCCAAGACGTCAGTGACATATCCCTTTTCACCATAACTTCCATCTTCAGTTACGGAAATTACTTTTACATAAGAATCTCTGGGCGTTAATTCTTTTGCTACTTTTTCAAAAAATACTTCTTCTTTTGTTCTAGAACCCA